>JAYVAI010000001.1:0-5884 GCA_043751075.1 Cyclobacteriaceae bacterium
GCACCAACATCATACACGGACAGTGTCACCTTAGCCAGTCCGCTGTTTATGATAGAGTTTACCCTGGAGGATGGACCAAAAGAATTTGCGTTGACCATCTTCAACGAATCGCATGAAAAAGTAGTGATCTCAAGCCATGGCACCACATTGTCTTTCGATCGCACCGCGTCTGGAACCACATTCAATCCTGTTTTTGCAGCTATTCATAATGTGGATTTGAAAGGTGTTGAAATAGAAAAGGTAAACGTGTATGTGGACATGGCATCGGTTGAAATATTTATCAACGATGGAGAAAGGGTGCTTACCGAAATTGTTTTTCCTTCTAAGCCTTTCAACCAGGTGCGGCTGGATAAAAAAAATCCACAGTTTAGTGTTACGCCCATTTCGTCAATATGGAAATAGCATTTCAAATTGCTGAGCTGACATTACCGAATTGGCAATCAATGTCTTTTAGTTAAGTCGAGATGAGTAGCAACTGAACCACATAGTACATAGAACACATAGATTTCACATAGGGTTTATAGATTTCTATGTGCCTGTCCGGTAGGCAGGTGTATTTCTATGTTTCTATCTGCCTATGTGGTTCAAATCCTTCCTTAACCAAAGGACATTGATTTAACAATGATAATCTAAGTCCATTCGCCTCCAAAAAACAAAAAAAATTACTTCTATCAACACTCTTCACTTGGTTCATCTGCTCAGGAAAACTTTCAAAATAAATGGTACACTTCTGATGTTGGCTTATTTCGGTAAGGGATAGAAGCGGAAAGCCCGCAGCGCGTGGGCTTTGTGGGTGGACGGACTTGGAGCGGATAGCCCGGTGGCGCCTCGCCATGCCGCAAAATTGTACAACTTATTTTGAAAGTTTTCTTTAGGTAGGATTTGACTATCTATTTTTTTTGATCTCTACAGTTTTGATCTTACCAGAAGAAACATCCTTATAAAGTACAGCCCATTGGATCACAGTCAATAAACCCACTACGGCAAGAACTACTACCAGAACTTTAAAAATCGTTCTCATAAAAATTACTTTGACAGCACGGGCATACTGGCCACCAATAGAATTAAATCCGCATCGGTTATTTCCTTTTTTTCATCGGCCAGCACAAGGAAGTTTTCATACAACGTGTTCAACTCCTCCCCTTCCACACGATGGCCCAATAATTCTGCGCGGTGTTTTAGAGCAGCCCTGCCGCTGCGGGCGGTAAGCACAATGGAAGAAGAAGGGACCCCCACATCGGCAGGGTTGATGATCTCATAATTTTCGGCATGCTTTAAAAAACCATCTTGATGGATGCCTGAAGAATGGGCGAAGGCATTTTTTCCTACGATGGCTTTGTTCGCCTGCACAGGCATGCGCATCATGGAAGACACCAACAAACTCAGATCATAAAGTTTTTCAGATTTGATGTTGGTATATAAGTCAAGGTCTTTATGCACCTGCAAGATCATGGCCACTTCTTCCAATGAAGTATTGCCAGCACGCTCACCAATTCCATTGATGGTAACCTCGGCCTGGCGCGCGCCATTGATAAGGCCTGCCATGGTGTTGGCAGTGGCAAGGCCCAAATCGTTGTGGCAGTGCACCGAAATGATTGCCTTGTCTATGTTCTTTACATTTTCCACAAGATACTTAATGCGCTTGCCATACAACTCCGGCAAACAATAACCGGTTGTGTCGGGAATGTTCACTACATCGGCACCGGCAGCAATCACGGCCTCAATTAATTGTGCGAGAAAAACCAGATCGGCACGGCCAGCATCTTCAGCATAAAACTCCACTTCATAGCCTTTGGCTTTGGCATATTTTGTTGCCCACACACCTTGCTCAAGCACCTGCTCGCGATTGCTGCGGAATTTATGTTTGATGTGTACATCGGATGAGCCTATGCCAGTGTGTATGCGTCCGTGCTTAGCGTGATGCAAGGCTTCGGCTGCCACATCAATGTCTTCTTTCTTTGATCGCGTTAGTGCGCACACAACCGTTTCTTTTACTGCTTTTGAAATTTCAACAACAGAGAGAAAATCACCAGGGCTGGAAATGGGAAAACCTGCTTCAATTACATCCACGCCAAGAAGTTCAAGTTCTCTTGCAATGATTACCTTCTCCTCGGTCTTCAATTGACAGCCGGGCACTTGCTCGCCATCACGGAGGGTGGTGTCGAAGATTTGGATTTTGTTGGGCATAAAAAAAAGAAGTTAGAATGTAGAAGATAGAAGTTAGAATATAGGAGTTAGGAGTTTGGAGTTTGGAGTTTGGAGATAGGAGCCGAGGTTAACTGTACTATTTTCAATTTTTCAATTTGATGAATAATCTCTTTTCCCATACTGGTGGTCTTCAAAATTTTATCTTTTGATGTTTTTGAATCAGCTATATCGGTGGTCATATAAAAAGAAGTTAGTAGTCAGAAGTTAGAAGTCAGAATATAGGAGTTAGGAGTTAGGAGATAGGAGCCGAGGTTAACTGTACTATCTTCAATTTTTCCATTTGATGAATAATCTCGTTTCTCATATTGGTGGTGTTCAAAATTTTCTCTTTTGAAGTTTTTGAATCAGCTATGTCGGTGGTCATATAAAAAGAAGTTAGAAGTCAGAAGTTAGAAGTCAGAATATAGGAGTTAGGAGTTTGGAGTTTGGAGCACGTTGCCTGCTTTTTCAATTTCCGTTGTTACTAAACTTCCCATAGCAACTGTATTTAAAATTTTATCTTTTGATGTTTTTGAATCAGCTATGTCGGTAGTGCGGTAGCCCGCTTTCAATGTTTGCTCCACTGCTTTGATGATGGTTTCAGATTCCTCTTTTAATCCAAAAGAAATATCGAGCATCAAAGCAACGGATAAAATTGAAGCCAACGGATTAGCAATTCCTTTGCCTGTAATGTCGTGCGCACTTCCGTGGATGGGTTCATACAATCCAACTTTATCGCCAACGGATGCAGAGGCGAGCATGCCCATAGAGCCTGCAATCTGCGAGGCTTCATCGGTGAGTATGTCGCCAAACAAATTTCCGGTGAGCACCACATCAAAGCTCCGTGGGT
Organism: Cyclobacteriaceae bacterium; assembly: GCA_043751075.1. Taxonomy (GTDB): domain Bacteria; phylum Bacteroidota; class Bacteroidia; order Cytophagales; family Cyclobacteriaceae; genus ELB16-189. Next base: position 3,038 of record JAYVAI010000001.1, read on the forward strand.
TTTGTATCAGCTTCATGGCGGCAGAGTCAACAAACTGATGCTCGAGTTGCACATCGGGATATTGTTTTCCAATTTCCTGAACAACTTCTCTCCACAACCGTGAACTCTCCAATACATTGGCTTTGTCAACGGACGTCACTTTTTTCTTGCGGGTGCGCGCAGCCTGAAATGCTTTGTGTGCAATGCGTTCTACTTCATAGCGCTGATAGATCATCACATCATAAGCCGTGTTTCCATTGTCTTTTCTTCCTTTCTCGCCAAAGTAAACATCGCCTGTAAGTTCGCGGAAAAATAAAATATCCGAACCTTTTAATATTTCGGATTTGATGCTGGATGCTTCGAGCAGTTCGTCAAATAATTTTATGGGCCGCAGGTTGGCGTACAGGCCCAACTCCTTTCTCATTTTCAACAGGCCTTGCTCGGGCCGCACTTTCAAGGTGGGGTCGTTATCATATTTGGGATGGCCCACTGCTCCGAACAAAATCGCATCGCAGTTTTTTAGTTTGGAAAGCGTTTCGTCCGGCAATGGATTTCCGGTTGCTTCAATTGCATCGTGGCCGATAGTGGCTTCATCAAATTCAAACTCATGCCCAAAGAGAGCGGCAATCTTTTCCAATACCTTTTTCCCTTCGGCTGTTACTTCTGTGCCGATGCCGTCTCCGGGCAGGATTACGATTTTCTTTTTCATTGATCTTTCTTTGATTCAAGATGCTGGATACTGGATTCTCGTGGCTTGTCGCAAGGATCAAGCATCCGCAATCCAGTCTTATGAATGCGCAACATCAAACTCTCTAATTTCTTTATTCAGGCTCAACAAATAATCAATGTCATCGTAGCCATTGATCATGCAGTTCTTTTTATATAAGTTGATTTCAAATTTTTCTTTGACCGATCCCACCTGAAGGATTTGATTTCCCAGGTCCACCACAATTTCGGTAGAAGGCTTTTCGTCAATGGCCACCAGCATTTGGCGTAAAAAATTTTCGGGCACAACAATCGGCAGCAGGCCGTTGTTCAATGCGTTGTTCTTAAAAATGTCGGCAAAAAAACTGGACACCACAACCCGGAACCCATAATCATAAATTGCCCATGCCGCATGTTCGCGACTGCTTCCACAACCAAAATTTTTTCCAGCCACTAAAATTTTTCCAGCATACTTTGGGTTGTTGAGCACAAAGTCTTTCACGGGCTTGCTATCGGTTTCATAGCGCCAATCGCGAAAAAGGTTATCGCCAAAGCCTTCGCGCGTGGTTGCCTTTAAAAACCGGGCCGGTATGATCTGGTCTGTATCAATATTTTCCACAGGCAATGGCACCGCGGTAGATTTTAATGTTGTGAATTTCTCTTTCATGGCCTCACCCCTACCCTCTCCAGAGGAGAGCGATTTCTGGGAATTTTTTAATTAATTTTTTTTCAAAACCGCATCTGCCCCCTTCTCCTCTGGAGAAGGGTTGGGAATGAGGTCCCTCACATCCGTCACTCTTCCTGTTATCGCAGCCGCTGCCGCACTCAATGGGCTTGCCAAAAACGTGCGCGACTTCGGCCCTTGCCTTCCTTCAAAATTTCTGTTGGAAGTGCTGATGCAATATTTTCCTGCCGGCACTTTGTCTTCGTTCATGCCCAAGCATGCCGAGCATCCGGGGCTCCTCAATTCAAAACCCGCTTGTTCAAATATTTTGTCCAGGCCTTCCTTGCGCGCCTGAGCTTCCACTTGCTTCGAGCCTGGCACTATCCATACTTCCACATTCTTTGCTTTTTTTTTTCCTTTCACCAGAGAGGCTACCAACCGCAAATCTTCAATGCGCGCATTGGTACAACTGCCTATGAACACATAGTCAATTGCTTTGCCGAGCAGTGAAGCACCTTGCTCTAAGCCCATGTACTCTAGTGATTTTTTGAATGAAGCATGTTCGGAGATTCCTGCCTGACCGGCAGGCAGGGCTTTTAGTTCAGCAACCGTGGGAATGCGATCAGTCACTTTCATGCACATGCCTGGGTTTGTTCCATAAGTGATCATGGGTGCGATATCGGCTGCATCAAATTTTAAAACAGAATCGTACGTTGCGCCTTCATCGGTGACGAGCTTCTTCCATTCTTCAACTGATTGATCAAACTTTTCGCCCTGCGGTGCAAACTTTCTTCCATTGATGTAGTTGAAGGTGGTCTCGTCAGGTGCTATCAATCCACCACGTGCACCCATTTCAATGCTCATGTTGCAGATGGTCATGCGGGCTTCCATCGAAAGATTGCGGATAGCATCACCTGCATATTCCACAAAAAAACCAGTGGCACCACTGGAAGAAATTTTTGAAATGATGTATAAAATAATATCCTTGCTCACCACACCCTTGCCCAACTTTCCGTTGATTTCAATTTTCATTGTCTTGGGCTTGTATTGCAAAATGCACTGCGTGGCCAGCACCTGTTCCACTTCGCTGGTGCCTATGCCAAAGGCAATGTTTCCAAATGCACCGTGCGTTGAGGTGTGACTGTCGCCACACACGATAGTCATGCCCGGCAATGTTAATCCAAGCTCTGGCCCGATGATGTGAACGATGCCCTGAAAAGGATGGCCGAGATCATAGAGTTCTATTCCAAACTCTTTGCAATTTTTTCGTAATGTTTCTACTTGATGGCGGCTCAATGCTTCTTTGATGGGAAGATGCTGGTCTTTGGTTGGCACGTTGTGATCGGCCGTGGCCGTAGTGCGCGAGGTGTTGAAAACTTTTAGGTTTCTTTTTTTCAATCCATCAAATGCCTGGGGGCTGGTGACTTCATGAATAAAATGCCGAGCGATAAACAACGCATCAGGATAACCATCTGCCTGTTTCACCACGTGGTTGTCCC
>JAYVAI010000002.1:0-16195 GCA_043751075.1 Cyclobacteriaceae bacterium
GAAAGTGCCAGCGTTTCGGTTGCTTTTTGATTTTGCTCTTTCACCAGCAGGTCGTTTACAGCCACCAGGGCTTGGTTCAATTGCGGGTCCGAAGCTTCCACCACTTCCCAAAATTCCAGACGGGCAACACCCTGCAATAATTTTCTTACGCGTTGCGGGTTGTCGGCACCGGGTATTTCTATTTGGATGCGTCCACTTTCCTGCAACCGTTGTATGTTGGGTTGCGAGGTGCCAAACTGATCAATGCGGGTTTTTAAAATGGTGAAGGAGCGGTCTATGGCACCATCTATTTCCGTGTTCAAAAATTCCATTACGGTGTCATCACTATCCGAAAGTTTTACCCTGTCTTTGTTGGCTGCAGAAGTGAAGAGTGAGGCAAGCGAACGATTGGGGTTTGCATCTTTAAATGCCTTATAAAACAAATCACTGAAATTTGCTGTGCTGCTTTTTTGCATCACACTTGCTTTCTGGATGGCATCCAAAAAAGCGGGGTCTTGATTGTTTCCACTCAACCCGCGTATAATGTCCACGGGTGAAATCTCCAGCACCACGTGCATGCCGCCTTGCAAATCGAGGCCCCGGCTCAACTCATTTTCTTTTACCTCCTTGAAGGTGAATTCGGCACCAAACAAATTGTACACCGGCTGGTTCCAGATGGAGTCTAAGTAATTTTGCTTTTTAACGAGATTGAGCGAACCGGTTTTATCGGTTGCGTACTGCACCGCATCATCATTGACGTTGCCCGATACGAATGTAAACGACAAGTAATATAAACAGAGCAGGGTGATGATTACGGTTAGCACTATTACGGCACCTTTGTTGCGCATAAAATAAAATTTAAATTTTTTAATTATTGACGATATTGAATAAAAACAAATCCTTTGAACCCTTGCGGGGATCAGGCGTGGATTTAAACTACAGGTGGGATTTAAGGCGCGTTGGGCGCGATTACAGTTTGGAAAAGGACACGGAAAAGTTTGGTGATAGCCCTAACCGTACTTGGAAAATATTTTTTTGAAACCTCTGATATGGACAATGTTTCCAGCACCGAATCGGGTGATTGCTCATCTATTTTTACAACACTGGCCTGCGTTACTGCTTCGGCTGGCACGGTGAGCACAGTATTTTTATCCTGCTTTTCACCTGTTTGCTCGGTGGCCGCCTTTTCGGATGATGTTTGAGAAAGGGAATGGGAAAAGATGATGACCGCAGCAGCCAACAAGCCCGCGATAATCAAGATGCCCCTATAAACCGATTTCTTTCTCATTTTTTAAAACTTGGAGGGCACAAAAATAAGAGATAGAACTTGATTTGCAACATACAAAAACCTATAAGGTTTAAGAAACCTTATAGGTTTAGCTCATTGTTATAGGCTGGTGCAAATTGACAGTTGACAAAAATTACAAACGGGGCGATCTCCTTTTTTACGCTACTAATCGGGATGCCCGCTGATTTTTAGAACCTTGAACTTTGCCTTTTGGGGATAGGTGGCAGCCCATGTATCTTTATGAGCATTTCCATTTCTTTTGCTTTTTTTTCAAAAAATGGATCGTTGCTGTAATCCCTAAAAACCTTACTCGCAAGCACCCCTTTTTTAGGTTTGAATTTTTTTTCGGTTTTCTTTATTGTGGTTGCCATTGTGTTCTGCTTTTACAATATGCCAAGTTGTACGACAGTTTTGTTTTTGGGACTAAAGTCCCTGAAATTTATTATCAATTGCCACGGGCCTGCCTGTCCGGTAGCTGTCCGGTAGGCAGGCCCGTGGCAATTGAACACTAGTAGGAAGCGGGCTTCAGCCCAAAGTATGGATTGCAAAATTGTTTTAGCTCATTGCCCAACCACAGGAACTACCAACTGCACATCGGCCCACTCAACATAAATATTGATTCCGCCTTCCGATTCAAGCATCCTGATGGTGAACTGCTCTACGGGCGATTGGGTTTTCTGAATTTGTACATTCGTCTTCAGCACATCTTTTGAATAATCGGGTTCGGAATATCCCCACCAACTTATTTCAGAATTCAATGTAATTTCGAATGACTCTGGGCCCGGCACGGCATAAATTCTATAGGCTCCTGCTTTCACCGATTCTCCATTGAACAAAACATCTTTGCTAAAAGTAATCTGCGTTGTTTCATTGGCTCCCAACCTCCAATATTTTCCATGGGGCAGCAAAGCCTTTTGTTCCTCTGTTCCAAAAATCATCCTGCCACGAACCGATGGCCTGCTGTAAGGGATGGAAACTTTCAGATCGCCAACCGACAGTTCCGCAGAACCGGGAGGGCTCAAGGTCCTATTTCTGTTGTTGGCATAAAACAGAAATGCAACGATGATCAGAGCAAATACGCCAAGACCAATAAAGATTTTCTTTTTCATTTGATTTAGGGTTTAGTTGGAATTTAAACATGGTGACGTTTATCCATTCAATTTATTTTTAGTGTCTAACAACTCAAATCTTAGCCAAACATGGCAAGATATTTTATTTATACCTCATGATTCGTGAAGTTGTAAGAAACCCTAAGAAACCCTAAAGCTCCTTGGCTAAGCCCGAAGGGGGCTTGAATTTGAATAGCCCCCCGGTACAACCGGGGGTAAAGGGAATCCAATGCACGGGCAACCCTGAAAGGGTTGAAAAGCTGCCTCGGACATTCAACCCTTTCAGGGTTGCCTAAGCCGATTTCTATCTTCCCCCCAATTTCATTGGGGGCTATTCACATTTCAAGTCCTATCGGACTTTGTCGCCTTAACCGAACGATTGAATCATATGTCAAAAAACAACTGCCTCTTTGGTTGTGGCTTGTCCACGTTGGGTCAACGTAAACGCGATTTTAGAAAACCTACCAATACGCTGAGGGCACGCTCGAAATGACTATTGTTTGGCACCACAATATCGGCACTGTGCTTTAAGGGTTCAATTAATTTTTCATACACCGGCATCACATGGTGCTGGTACCGGTAGAGCACATCGTTGATATCGTAACCGCGCTCTACACCGTCCCTTTTTATTCTTCTGGTCAGCATCAAATAATCTTTGGCCTCAATAAAAATATTCAGGTCCAGTTCACCCGCTATTTCTTCAAAATACTGAACGAACAATCCCTCCACCACCAGGATGGGCGCAGCTTTAAACTCCAGAAATTTGGGAGTTGCAGACGTATTGTTAAAAGTATATTCCTTCTTGATCACGTTTTGGCCGGCCTTCAACTGCACCAAGTCATGCAAAAATGCTTCACGATCAATAGCGGTGGGCAGATCAAAATTCTCTACACCATTTTCATCGCGGTGTTGCTGGTGCAACGGTTTATAATAATGGTCTTGCGAGATCAGGCAAATCTCATCCGCATCAAAACAAGATGAGAGCCCTTGCAGGAAAAAAGTCTTGCCCGATCCGCTGCCGCCAGTTATGCCAATGGTGAAGGGCTTATTCATACTTGCTTTTTTTTCGTCACAGAGGGGGTCTCTTTCAAAAAATCCACCAGCAGGTTGATGGCACTCGCCCTATGGCTGATGTAATTTTTTTCATCCATGCTCATCTCCGCCATTGTTCTGTCAAAACCGGATGGCACAAAAACCGGATCGTAACCAAAGCCACCGGTTCCTCTGCGGTCACTGATAATTTTTCCGTTCACAATCCCTTCAAACTGTTTGGTGATATCGGTAGTGATCAGCGTGATCACAGTTCTGAACCTGGCGCTTCTATTTTGCGCTTTCGCTAAATTTTTAAGCAGCAACTCAATATTGTCATTGGCATTGCGCTGGGGGCCTGCATACATGGCCGAATATACACCGGGTGCACCATGCAATGCCTCTATTTCCAAACCCGTGTCATCGGCAAAGCAGGCAACACCAAAATTTTTATACACGTATTCTGCTTTTTGAAATGAGTTTCCTTCGAGGGTATTTTGCTCCTCGGGAAGTTCCTCATCACAACCAATTTGTTTAAGACCCGCCAATAGAAAATCCGAACCTAACAGTGCCTTAACTTCCTGAATCTTGTGGAGATTGTTGGTAGCAAAGCACAACATAGGTCAGAGAATTTCCAGCAATTCTATTTCAAAAATTAAATTTGAGTTGGCCGGTATTTTTCCATCGGCAGCCACAAACGCTCCATAGCAAAAGCCTGACGGAATATAAAGGGTAACTGTTGAACCCGTTTGAATTTTAGGCATCACCAACTTCCATCCTAAAATAATACTGCCGGAAAGAGTAAACGTAACACCCGTAGAATTTGAGTCAAACTGATTGCCACTTACAAGAAGGCTTCCCTTGTACTTTACTTTTATTTTATTTTCGAGGCAGAAAATGGTGACACCTGTGCCTTGCTTATTGATCACATAGCGAACGCCATTAGGCTCAGACAGCGCGGTTATTCCTTTGCTGGCGAGGTAGGCATCTATTTTTACAATGTCCTCCGCGAGCTTGTCCTTTTCCACCCTAGCAATGACATCTGCCGATACTTCTTTGGTGCACACGGGATCATCGGCTTTGCTGCAACTTTGCAAAAAAACAAACCCGATTAATATCCCTGCTACAAGTGCCTGCTTCATGATTTTGAAAAGTTAGAGTCGGTCATTAAACTTGGTTTGTCAAGGCTTCAATATCCAAAAATTTGATTACCATTAAAATTTTGAATTAGTGTTGTGTCAACTAAAAAATGTCGCATAACCCTTGAAGGGTTTTCCAATACGACATTGGCACAATAGCACTATTTGATTTCCAGCAACTCCATATCAAACTTCAATACAGAATTCTCTTTGATCAGTTCGCCCCTTGCTTGTGGACCGTACGCCAAGCCTGATGGAATGTAAACAGTCATTTTAGCTCCTCTGTTCATGAGCGAAATTACTTCTTCCCATCCTATAATAACTTGCCTATAGCCTAACACAACTTCAAGAGGCTCATACGGCTGGCGTTGTTCGCTGAAAACGTTGTTTGCCTTTGCCACCGCCTCCATGCTGCTGTCGAAGCAACGGCCATCCAGTAAAAAACCCGTGTAGTTTATTTTTACAGTCTGGCCTTGTGTGGGCACATCGCCTTTGCCCTGCTTCACAACAACATACCGTATGCCCGAAGTAGTTTGCTGTGCTGTAATGGATTTCTCTTTCAGGTGGTTTACAATTAGTGCGGTGTCAATGGCCAACTGTGCTTGCTGCTTGACGGCTTCTTTCTCGTTCATCTTGGCCATCATCTCGCTTTGCAATTTTTGCGCATCCGCTTCCGAGATCACATCGGTTACGCCAATTTGAAACGTGAACAACCCGGCCGGATCAACCCCCGGAGGCGGCAATGACTTGAATGTTTTTTCAAACAAATCTTTTCCTGACACCTGAAAGGTCACGCTGTCGCCCTTAGTCAACATCTGAAATACTTCGAGCACTACATCACCTTTGGGCACGGTGTCTTGCCGCTGCACCATAGTTGGGAAATCGCCTTTGCGGCTATCGCTCCACACCGAGTCTTTAGAATCTTTAAAGATCATGGTCAACACTAATATTTTTCCCGAATCTGGCACGATGCCATCGCCCTCACGCACCAAGTTATACTTATACCCCGACTTGGTTTCTTTGGTGGAAGAACAGGCTCCGCAAAACATAGCCACAATAACGGCTGCTACAATTGATTTTTTCATTTTTGTTTATTTTGATAGATTGGTTTATTCATTATTTACAACAACTGATTTTACGCATTTCGTGCCCCGATTAAACGAGGGCGCTCGCAAAGAGGAACCACAGAGAGCACAAAGAAACTGCGCACAAAGAGCACAAAGAAAAATAAATGGCACTCCGTGACCTTCGTGTAAACCTTCGTGTGCTTTGTGGTCAAACTTTTAATCACGAGGCACAAAGACCTGCCTACCGGCCAGGCAGGCACGAAAATTTCACTAAGAAAATACGATGAAATATGATTCATGCGTAACATCAGTTATTTAATTGAACTTTATATTCTGGTAAAATTTCCAGGAATTTTTTAAGTGTGTTCTCCAACGTAAGTTTACTTTGCCCGCCTGAGGCGTTTCTATGACCTCCTCCTTCAAAATGTTTTCGCGCCAGGTCGTTCACCGAAAAATCTCCTAACGAACGGAACGATAATTTTATTTCTTCTTTGCGATCGTACATCATCACCGAAAGCTTTACATCTTTTATAGAGAGTCCATAGTTGACCAGCCCTTCGGTGTCTCCGGTTTGCACATCATATTTTTTTAGTTCGTCCTGGCTCAAGGTCATGTAGGCCGTTCTGTATTCGGGCAACACCACCAATTTTTGGCTCAACACAAATCCCGTAAGGCGCAGGCGCTCAAGGGTGCTGGTGTCATAAATCTGCCGGGCGGTTTCATGCGGGTCGGCACCGCGGCCAACCAATTCCGCTGCGATCAAAAATTCCTGCTGCCGTGTGTTGTTGTGCCTAAAGCCTCCCGTGTCCGTCATCAAGCCTGCATAAAGGCACGTGGCCATTTCGCGGGTGATGGCTTCCTTCTCGCCCATCTCTTCGATCAATTCAAAAATTAGCCCAGCGGTAGATGCCGAACTTGTGCTCCATTGTTCGAACTCCGCAAATTTTTCGGGCTCCAAATGATGGTCAATCAATACTTTTGTGGCCGTTGCCTTGCGGATCATATCACCCAAACTGTTTATACGGCTGAGGTTTGAAAAATCAAGGCAAAAAATAATTTCCGAATCGCGGATCAATTGACTTGCCTTTTGTTCGATCTCCGGCTTTTCGCTGGAAAGTGCCAGCACCGATTCATTGCCAGGCATCCAGGCCAGAAAATCGGGGTAGTTGCTGGGTGTGATCACCGAAACTGAATGGCCTTTACCAACTAAGAATGCTGCCAGCCCCAACGAAGAGCCCAGCGCATCGGCATCGGGTTTGAAATGAGTGACGATAACCACCCGCTTGGGCGAGCTGATCAGCGACTTGAAGGCATGGAGATTTTTCATCAAGGGGGCAAAAATAATGAATGATTCATTCACGGTTTGCCTATTTTTCAATTTGATGATGGTATTTATATCAGGACATCTCTAAAAACCTTTCTTTTATCACCTCAACCCCTCCCCCTTCTCCAGAAGAGAAGGGTACACGGAGTTTTTAGAGATGTCCATCAGTTATATTTGTGGTTACAGTCATTTTTAAGCTGTTTATGAAAGTACTATTAGACATCAAAGACAATAAAGCAGCCTTTTTTATGGAGTTGCTCAAAAGTTTTCCTTATGTGAAAACAAAAACCCTTACCCCTTACAAGGCCGAGGTTTTGGCTGGTATAAAAGAAGCCGTTGAAGAGATGAAATTAATCAAATCGGGAAAGCTCAAGGCCCGCAATGCTGAAGATCTGTTCGATGAGCTATAAAGTAAAAGCCATCCCTAGATTTGAGCGAGTGGTCAATAAAATTGTTTTTCTCCTCACTATACATAGTGTCATAAATTTTGCAGCATAGCGGCAGACCCGCCTGTCCAGCAGGCGGGTCTGCCGCAAATAGTTGATTAGCTTACTCGGAGAAATTGTCAAAATAACTTCGACAAAATGTCAATCGAAAATTGCGAACCTTAATAGAAAACGGTAAGCCGTAGAACCAGAACCTTATTACCTTATCTTGGATTTTAGTCAACCAATCACAATAAGGTAATAAGGTTTGTCCCTCTTTCTCGCCTGTCCCTACTAAGGTTTGCTTGGACTTAGCAAGTCTTATGTGGAAATTATTTTGGAAATTTTACTCGGGCAGATTCCAACGGAATAGTATTTCATCCCAAATTATTTTACGATCAGCGGATTAAATCCACCACCGTTCTAAGTTCTTTTTGATACTTTTGCGCCCGAATTTATTCAACTTAAAAACTTAAAAACGAAAACCAAAATGGCAACAAACAGGACTTTTACGATGCTTAAACCAGACGCTACGCTGGCCAACAACACCGGGGCAATCACCAAAATGATTGAAGAGGCAGGCTTTCGCATTGTAGCGATGAAGAAAACAAAACTGAGCAAAGAACTGGCAGGCAAGTTTTATGAAATACATAAAGAGCGGTCTTTCTATGGCGATCTTTGTGCTTATATGTCGAGCGGGCCCATAGTTCCCATGATATTGGAAAAAGAAAATGCCGTGGAGGATTTCCGCAAATTGATAGGTGCCACTGATCCTAAGAAAGCAGCCCCCGGCACCATTCGTGCTCTGTTTGCTAAATCCATTGATGCCAACGCGGTGCATGGCTCTGATTCAGATGCCAATGCTGAGATTGAAGGCGGTTTCTTCTTTTCACAATTTGAGAGGTTTTGATAAAATAGGAGATAGGAGATAGGAGTTAAGAAGTCAGAATATGTTCTCAACATATCAAACTCTTTTGTGCGGCATCAGTTAATGTATTAAATAATAAAAAAATCTTATGCAGTTAGATCACGCCTACTCCGAAAAATTTGAGCACCGCCACAATGCACCAGATGCTTCTCAAATCGCATCCATGCTCAATGTAGTAAAAGCATCATCGGTGGACGAACTGATAGATCAAACTGTGCCTGCCAACATACGCTTGAAAAAACCGTTGCAGTTGCCGGCCGCCCAATCGGAATTTGAGTTTCTGAAAGAGTTTAAAAAACTCATGTCGAAGAACAAGATTTATAAATCGTACATCGGCACGGGCTATTACACTTGCATTACACCGGGTGTTATCCTGCGCAATGTGTTGGAAAACCCAGGATGGTACACTGCTTACACTCCCTATCAAGCTGAGATTGCTCAAGGCCGCATGGAGGCATTGATCAATTATCAAACCATGATCATCGACCTTACGGGAATGGAAATCGCCAACGCCTCGTTGCTGGATGAAGCTACGGCTGCTGCTGAAGCCATGCACTTGTTGTATGCTTCGCGCAAAGCGGACAAAAAAAATGCCCACACTTTTTTTGTGGATGAAAATGTTTTTCCGCAGGTAATTGATTTGCTAAAAACCAGATCGCAGCCCATTGGTGTGAAATTGGAAATCGGAAATGTTGCTTCGCTCGACATCAGCAACCCCGATTTGTTTGCAATCTATCTGCAAAATCCTGATAACAACGGTGCGATCAAGGACCACACTTCATTTATAGACGCTGCCCACGAGAAAGAAATTTTTGTGGTGATGGGCACCGACCTGATGAGTTTGCTGCTAATGAAATCGCCCGGAGAAATGGATGCCGATGTGGTGGTGGGCAATTCGCAACGCTTCGGTGTGCCTATGGGTTTTGGTGGGCCACATGCGGCCTTCTTTGCCACCAAAGAAGAATTTAAAAGACAGATTCCAGGAAGGATCATTGGGGTTTCGATTGATGCGCAAGGCAACCCCGCCTATCGCATGGCCTTGCAAACACGCGAGCAACACATACGCAGAGAGAAAGCCACTTCCAATATTTGCACAGCGCAAGTATTGTTGTCGGTGATGGCCAGTATGTATGCCGTGTATCACGGGCCCAATGGTTTGAGAAAAATTGCCAGACGCATTCATGGTCTTACAAAACTATTGGCATCGGGACTTGGAGTATTGGGGCTAAAGCAAGTGAACGAGAATTATTTCGATACAATAAAAATCGCTGTCGCGGATAAGAAATCCATTCAGCAAAAAGCAGAACAAGCCCAAATCAACTTCAAGTATTTCAATGATAATCACATTGGAATTTCGCTGGACGAAACAACCACCGTTCAGGATGTTGAAAACATTATTGCCCTCTTGGGAGGAAACTCCTCTAAGAAAGAATCCATAAGAGAGATTACCTGGCCTGCGTCACTGATCCGCTCATCAAGCGTTCTTACCCATCCGGTATTTAATTCACATCACTCTGAACATGAGATGTTGCGCTACATCAAAAAATTAGAGAACAAAGATTTGTCCATGGTGCACTCGATGATCGCATTGGGCTCATGCACCATGAAGTTGAACGCCACCACCGAAATGATTCCGGTAACGTGGCCTGAACTTGGCCAGCTTCATCCGTTTACACCTGTCAATCAAACCGAAGGCTATCAGCAGATGATTGCCAACCTCGAAAACTGGTTGAAAGAAATCACTGGCTTCACCGGAGTTTCATTGCAACCAAACAGTGGGGCGCAAGGCGAGTATGCCGGTCTATTGGTGATCAGGGCTTATCATCAAAACAGAAATGAAGGACACCGAAATATTTCTTTGATACCTGCATCAGCACACGGCACCAACCCGGCCAGCGCGGTGATGGCCGGCATGGAAGTGGTAGTGGTGAAATCGGATGAGGAAGGAAAAATTGATGTTGCCGATCTGAAAGCAAAAGCGGCACAATACAAAAACAACCTTTCGTGTTTGATGGTGACGTACCCATCCACACACGGAGTATTTGAAGAAGCCATCACCGACATTTGTGAAACCATTCATGCTCATGGCGGATTGGTGTATATGGATGGCGCCAACATGAATGCGCAAGTGGGGTTAACTTCTCCGGCCAACATTGGTGCCGATGTGTGCCACTTAAATCTTCATAAAACATTTTGCATTCCGCACGGTGGCGGTGGCCCTGGCATGGGCCCCATTTGTGTGAACGATAAATTGAAACCATTTCTGCCAGGCCATGCCGTGGTAAAGACTGGTGGCGAAAAAGCAATCACCGCGGTGTCTGCCGCCCCGTATGGCAGCGCCAGCATACTCGCCATATCGTATGCCTACATTGCCATGATGGGTGCCGAAGGGTTGACCCATGCAACCAAGCTGGCGATCTTCAACGCAAACTATATCAAAGAAAGATTGAACGGTCATTACAAAATACTTTACACGGGCACCAACGGCCGGTGCGCCCACGAGATGATTGTGGATTGCCGCGACTTTAAAAAATCAGGAGTTGAAGTGGAAGACATTGCCAAGCGATTGATGGACTACGGTTTCCATGCACCCACCGTTTCGTTTCCGGTAGCAGGCACCATCATGATAGAGCCTACCGAAAGCGAACCCAAAGCAGAAATGGACCGCTTTGTGGACGCGCTGATCGAAATAAGAAATGAAATCCGCGAAGTGGAAGAGGGCAAAGCCGACAAAGAAAACAATGTGTTGAAACACGCGCCACACACTGCATCCATAATAACTGCCGATGAGTGGACAAGACCATATAGCAGACAGAAGGCAGCTTACCCTCTTGCCTTTGTAAAGGAAGCTAAGTTCTGGCCCAGCGTTAGCCGCGTTGACAATGCCTATGGCGATAGAAATTTAGTTTGCAGTTGTTTGCCTATGGAGGAATATGTGAAAGCGGAGGCTTGATATCTCTGCTCATACTACTTCGGTAGTTTACTTGGGCGACATATTGTACATCCAAATTCAACGTATCGCCTTAGTAAAACTTTCAAAATAACTTGTACACTTCTGGGTTAAAAAAAATTTGGCGGCCTGGCGAGGCGCCACCGGGCTATCCCTGCCCGTCCGGTCAGGCGGGCGCTCCAAGCCTGCCTGTCCGGTAGGCAGGTCCGGCCCTTCACACAAAATCCACGCGCTTCGGGCCTGCCTGCGGCAAAGGCAGGCTTTCCGCTTCTATCCCTGGCCGAAGTACATCGTACATAAATTGTACAAGTTATTTTGACAATTTCGCTTACCTACGTAGTACACAGTAAAGAAATCACTTCAACCCATACTTACCCTTGTTAGAGTTGGTCGCCTGACCAACTCTTTTCAAATCTTCATTTTTGCCCCGTCTGAATTCTGAGAGAGGGACTAAATTGAAATTTCTCCAGTTGCGGGTCAACAACTTTATTTTTGACCAACATCAACAAAGGGGATTGAGTTTAAAAAGCTACACCAAAATATTATTCACGACTTTCATCACAACTCACTTTTATCAATACCCGCTTGTTTAAGGATACTGATAAGCGTACCCTTTGGCAGGTCTTTATTGTGCATTGGAACGATTGCTCTTTTATGCCCATTGGGAAGTATATAAATACTACTTCGGTCATTAGTCCTACTTTGTCAAGTTCTAAATTTATGACCAGATCAAAACGGATAATCAAAAGAGATAAGTCCTGAACGAAAGCCACCGCTCTCTTTCTCGCCTTAGCGAAGCGATGACATTTTCATTTAAGTGTCATTCCGGGCGAGCGGATAATTTTTTTAAATTGGTTCACAAGCAAACGAGACCCTGCCTACCGGACAGGCAGGCCGGAATCCCATTAAGGTTTGCGCCAATCTTTTTTATCGAGATCGCGGGTCGAGTTGAATATTTTCAATAGTGATAAAGGTTGAGCACCCTCGCCCGCGATGACATTTTCATTAATTGGAAGTAACATGACAAAGTAGGATTAGTTAGGATACATTTTTAAAATATAACTCAATGGTGTTTATCTATTTTATGTTGCCTGACCTACGTAGTACACAGTATGATGACTTCCCGAAGCCCTATCAAAAACAAATCCTTTTTGCAAAAGAAGTTTTACTATTTTTTTTGAGTTGTAGGAAGGCAGTGAGCTCATACGGCAACGGAAACCAAGTGTTCAAAAACTTGCTCCTCGGTTGGTATGGGTTCGCCATGTGCAATTAAACTTTCGATATAAAGCGTTATCGCGTCTTTAGCCATGGCAACGGCTTCATCCATGGTTTCTCCGTAGGTAATACACCCCGGCAATTGTGGAACGCTTACTGTAAAGCCACCTTCAGGCTCTTTTAAAAATGATACTTTGTAAGTGTATTGCATATTATTCCTTTTTACTGTTCAACTATTTTAACTCCGATGGTTTAATAAAAATACATTTTGTTACTTAAATTTTCAAGAAACGGGTGCATCCCAAGAAGAATAGTAACACTACTTCAACCCATACTTATCAATCAAATAAACCAACGCGGCCATCGAAGCAGATCCCAATTCCAACTCGCGCTTGTTCACTTTGTCAATCGTGTCTTCGGCTGTGTGATGATAGTTGAAGTAGCGCTGCGAATCGGGAAGGAAGCCCATGAGTGCTACACCTTGCGGAGCCAATGGCCCAATATCGGCACCACCACCTACCTGACTGAAATCAGAAAGTCCGTAAGGCTCCAGCAACGGTTTCCAACTGCGTACTTTTTCTTTTGCTTTTTCATCCGAGGGCACCGTAAAGCCGCGCGGTGTAAATCCTCCCCGGTCGGACTCGATGGCGACAATGTGCTTCTCTTTATTTTTTTCAGCGAACTCGGCATATTTCTGGCCTCCCCGCAAACCATTTTCTTCATTCATAAACATCACGGCCCTAAGGGTGCGCTTGGGTTTGTAGCCCATCTGTTTAAATAATCTCAACACTTCAATGGATTGCACACAGCCTGCGCCATCATCGTGCGCACCCTGCCCCAGGTCCCACGAATCCAAGTGGCCGCCCACCACAATGATTTCATCTTTGTATTCGCCACCTCTTATTTCGCCCACTACATTATAAGATGGCGAGTCTTCCAATATCTGGCAATGGGTTTCTATATAGACATTCAACTCTTTTTCTTCTTTCAACAATTTGCTCAACAGCTCTGCATGCTTGGTGCTCACAGCCACAGCCGGTATCATGGCAATGTTTGGCGCATAACGCAAACTTCCTGTGTGAGGATAATCTTCGAGGGTAGAACCCATCGAGCGGACGATGACGGCAATGGCTCCATACTTGGCCGCTTCCGAAGCTCCACCTCCGCGCTGATCCACAGCACCACCGTATGCAGCAAACGTATTTATCTTCGTGGCATCCATGGGCCTGTTGAAAAAAACTATTTTCCCTTGCAAGTGTTTTGGGCCCAGCGTTTTCAACTCATCAAAATTTTTCACTTCTATAATGGTACTGCTTACACCCGAAGGCCCTGTGCCCACCGATCCGCCCAGCGCACACACATGCAAATCGAGGCTGCCCATTTTCTTTGAGTTTACGATGCGTGCAATTTCTTTTTGCCCCCGCACCCAATGCGGCACCATCACAGGCTGCAACCACACCGAATCAAAACCAAAATCTTCCATCACATGGCGGCTCCACTCCACCGCGGCCGCTGCGCCCGGTGAGCCCGAAAGGCGCGGCCCTATTTTGGTGGTGAGGTCGTGGAGCATCTCATACGATTTTCCTCTTAGTAAGGCATCATCAAAAATACTGCGGATGACGGTTTCATCTTGCGCGAAGGCATTGATGTGACACACCAATAAAAGAGGTAAAAGGAATTTTTTGATCATAGGTTAAAATTTTTAGTCGATTTTTAAAATTACACCCGATGCGGCAACAATTCAAATAGACCTATAAGGTTTTAAAAACCTTATAGGTCTTGCCGCTAATTACCACACTTAAAATTTCCATATCTTTATTGTAGCTTTTCTTCACAGGCATTCAGAAAACTTGCCTACGTCTTGAAAAAATTTAAACAATATCTAAATGGCATTTCTATTCGATTCATTTGAGGGTTGGAAAAATCACTGCACAGAGAAAAATATTTCGATAGTGCAAGCGGTGCTAAATTATGAAATAGAACAAAAAGGCCGCACCGAACAACAAATTTGGGATGGCCTTGGCAAAGCGTGGGAGGTGATGAAGGATGCCGTGCAAACCGGCCTTACCGAAGACATGACCTCCCGCTCGGGCATGATCAACAATGGAGCAAAAAAAGTTTACCGCCATCCGGTAACGGTGCTCTCAAAAGAATTTCAAAACCTGATCTCACGCGCACTCGCTGCCAAAGAAGTAAACTCCTGCATGGGCCGGATAGTGGCCGCACCTACCGCTGGTGCTTCGGGCATTATGCCGGGAGTACTTTTTACGCTTCAGGAAATCCATAAAGTTGACGACAAAAAAATCCTTGAAGCCATGTTGCTGGCCGCAGGCATAGCGCTCATCATGGAGCAGAAGGCAAGCATAGCCGGTGCCGTGGGTGGTTGCCAGGCCGAAACGGGTACAGCCGCAGCGATGGGGTCGGGTGCAATTGTCTATTGCTTAGGTGGCGATATTGATCAGATATTTAATGCGGTTGCCATCACCGTGCAATGCATGCTCGGCCTTGTGTGCGATCCGGTTGCGGGCTTGGTGGAAATTCCCTGTGTAGTGCGCAATGCTAGTGCAGCGGCCATTGCCAACAGCTCGGCACAAATTGCCATTGCCAATGTGAGCAGTGTTATTCCCGTTGACGAAGTGATTGAAGCGATGGGCGAGATTGGCGCCAGCATGGAAACACGTTACAAAGAAACTGCACTCGGTGGATTGGCGGCAACCAAAACAGGAAAAGCCATTGCGAAGAAAGTGTTGATAAGAGATATTGAGATCATGCCCGATGAGGGCGAAAAATAAATCACACCGGCTGCACCTTATGAATGATGTCCATCACGGCATCGTATCCAAAATACACCGCCAAAGTCAGCAGCACCGACCACACACACGCACTCACCAGCATATAAAAAATAATTTTCTCGCGATTGGAACTTACCCCTACTGCCAGCAGTGTGCCCCCAATGGGTGTAAGAATAATTGGTGTTAATAATGCGATGCCTGCCAGCCCATACTTCGTGAAAAACCCTGCCGTCTTTTTAGGTTGCTCTTCAACTGATTTTTTCTTGCGCAACCGATTTATGATTTTCTCCCTCAAGAATTCTCCAAAATAAGTAAACGCTATCACCACGGTCATCATGGCTGCTGCGGTCACAATCATGGTGGTGATCAGGTGCAGGCCGGCAGCCTTCCCTCCTATTGGCCCGAAAATAAATTTTATCATGCTTGATAAGAAAACCGGAACCGCTCTTAAAATCTCTTCCCACATAAAATATAAATGAACAATAATAGATTAGCCAATGATCAATGAAGTAACTACGCCATAAATGAGCAATTGTTATATAGTAGGTGACATGACGCAATTCAATTGATAGTATAAAAATGCTCCTGCTCCCCTTTGCCCACTGGGTTTTAATAGTTTTTTATCAATCAATTCTTTTGAGTCTCGTTGCTGTTTCTCTCGAAACATCATTTAAACTTTGTCGTCCTCACTTTTTCGTGCCCAGTTCCCTGATGATTCAATATTGCTGCGCTTGAAAAGGCCATTGTCTTTTGCCCAATTATTGTGTATGAAATTCCAGCTCCATAAGTTCCTTTCTTAACCAGAATTTTATGCTTCTCAACAAAAATCAGTTCTTAAATCTCAAATCTTCTCTCCAAAACTCAAATCTCCCGCATCGCCCAAGCCGGGCACAATATAAAAACGATGATCCAATTTTTCATCCACGGCAAACGTCCAAAGGGTGTAGGGC
>JAYVAI010000003.1:0-5858 GCA_043751075.1 Cyclobacteriaceae bacterium
TGGCCGCGATGGAAAAAAGAAAAACCCTTCCCCACATCGGCACACCCGATGAAGTAAACGACAATCTAAACAAAGGCAAAGTGGCCGGTGGCGAAAAAATATATCAAACCTATTGTGCTCCATGCCACCAACGAAATGCGAAAGGCGCTGAAGGCCGGTTCCCTCCGCTTGCGATATCGTGGGTATCGGGCAACAAAACCAAACTCATCAATATTATTTTAAATGGATTGGAAGGGAACATTGACGTGAACGGTGTTGGCTATAATGGCACAATGCCAAAGCATAATTTTCTTACGGATGCGGAGATTGCCGAAGTGCTCACATACATACGGCAAAATTTTGGGAACAAGGCAACCGTGATAACAGAAGGGGAGGTAAGTGCTTTACGGAAAAGGTGAAATGAAGAAACGCAAAGTTCTTACACCTGTTTTTCCTTACGGCTAATTCATCAAAAGATTTGTAAATTTGTTTATACACAAAAAAAAAATGATGGTTGCGGAAAAGGATATTGGTTTGGAGCAACTTCTCAACAAGCAAGACTCGCTCATCACAGTGGCGGGCAGCATAGAAGAATTTTACGCTTTAGAAGAAACCAAAGCAGATTTTATTGACGGATATATTCACATACAAATGGGGGCAAGCGTTATTCATGAAAGGATTTTTAGTAAAATTTTTCTGCAATTGGGTTTTTTTATAAATCAAAATCAGTTGGGTGAAATTTTTGGATCGCGCCTCGCGGTGGGCATATCAGGCAACTACCACCCAGAGCCGGACATTTTTTTTGTGACAAAAGATAATCCGGGCAAATTTGCCAACGACCGCTTCAATGGCATCCCTGATTTAGTGATGGAAATCATTTCGCCTTCAACGCGCAAATTAGATTTGGAAGAGAAGCGCCCACTATACCAAAAAAACCGGGTGCCCGAAATCTATTTTATTGACTTCGATAAAAAAGTGGTTATTGTTGACTTGTTGGAAAAAGGAGGATATGTTTCACACACACTTCACATCGGAAAATTTGCAAGCAGTGTGCTGCCTGGGCTGGAGTGGGAAATTGAGAAAATGTATTTGCCTTAATTTGTGGCTTTGTTTACACACAAAAAAAAAGAAAAATGATGGTTGCAGAAAAGGATATTGGTTTGGAGCAACTTCTCAACAAGCAAGACTCTCTCATCACAGTGGCTGGTAGCCTAGAGGAATTTTACGCTTTAGAAGAAACCAAAGCAGATTTTATTGACGGATATATTCACATACAAATGGGAGCCAGCGTTACTCATGAGTTTATTTTTGTTGAGCTAATAACCCTACTGAATGCTTTTGTAAAAACCCGTCAGCTAGGTAAAGTTTTTGGATCGCGCCTCTCGGTGGGCATGTCGGGCAACTACCACCCAGAACCAGACATTTTTTTTGTGGCAAAAGATAATTCGGGCAAATTTGCCAACGACCGCTTCAATGGCATCCCTGATTTAGTGATGGAAATCATTTCGCCTTCAACGCGCAAATTGGATTTGGAAGAGAAGCGCCCACTGTACCAAAAAAACCGCGTGCCCGAAATCTATTTTATTGACTTCGATAAAAAAGTGGTGATCATTGACTTGCTTGAAAAAGGAGGATATGTTTCTCATACACTGCACATTGGAAAATTTGCGAGTAGCGTGCTGCCTGGGCTGGAGTGGGAAATTGAGAAAATGTATTTGCCCTAACCTGGACAAGCCATAACCAAAGTGGTGAGGTGGACCATACAGTATTTCAAAATCATCATTCTAAAGGGCATCTCTAAAAACTAATAATGGAACGCAGATGACGCAGATGATTATGATAAATTATGATTTTATCAGCGATAATCTGCCCAATCAGTGTCATCAGCGTTCTATTTGTATTTCATTCGTGAGTTAGAAGTCCCCTCTGTGTCTTTGTGCCTTAGTGGCTAAACCTAAACTAAATGACAATAGCGTGTAATAAAAAATTTAAACCAATCAATCATGAAAACAGACAGACGTTCGATCTTCAAAAAAATTTTATTTAGTACTGCGGGCATGTTAGGACTTTCAGCAGCTAACGCAAACTCTTTACATAGCGAGAAAGAGGATGACGATATTAAAACCGGTGATGTAGTGTATGATCAGGAGATACCGTTGTTCTCTGGGTCGCAGGTATATGGTGGCCTTGTTTACATAGCCGGCAAAGGGGCACACTTCGAAGGCGACATTAAAGCTCACACCAAGCATGTGCTGGACGAATTGCAAAAGGAACTTGAAAAAGCGGGCTCATCTATGGAGCGTGTACTGAAAGCAAATGTGTATTTAAATGATCTGAAAGATTATCAAGGGATGAATGAAGTTTTTCGTGGCCGCTTTGGAAAGAACCCGCCCGTTCGCACAACGATAGCAGCTGCTGGTGGAATCCCAGGCAACTCATTAGTGGAAATTGATTGTATTGCAGCACTTAAAAAGAAATGATCATGACAAAGCGAAGGGACATTCTTAAAGGATTGGTAACGTTGCCACTCTTGGGCATGGCGGCTGGTGAAGCACTGGCCAATTCTACATTAGAAAAAGATTTCGACCGCGACTATTTTCATGAGTTGGGTGTACGCTCTTTTATCAACGCTGCCGGAACATACACGGCACTGACTGCTTCACTGCCACATCCCGAAGTGATTAAAGCAATCAACTATGCAGCCTTGCAGTTTGTGAAGTTGGAAGACTTGCAAGATAAAGTAGGCGAGCGTTTGGCCGAGTTGCTCAAGTGCGAAGCGGCCATGGTCACATCGGGCGCGGCTTCGGCCATCACGTTGGGCACTGCCGGAATACTGACGGGCACAGACGCTGCCAAAGCCGACCGCATCCCCAACGACATGACCGGATTGAAAACAGAAGTGATCATTCAGAAAACCCACCGTGTGGGCTACGATCACGCCATCCGCAATTGTGGCGTTACGATGATTGAGGTGGAAACACGGAAAGAACTGGAAGCTGCCATCAATGAAAAAACGGCCATGATGTGGTTCCTCAACTACAGCAATCCGCTCGGAAAAATACGTGACACTGAATTTGTGGAGATCGCCAGAAAAAATAAAATCCCTACCATGAACGATTGCGCTGCCGATGTGCCGCCTGTTGAGAATTTATGGAAATACACGCAGATGGGTTTCGACTTGGTTTGTTTTTCGGGAGGCAAAGGTATTCGCGGGCCCCAAAGTGCGGGCCTGTTGCTTGGCAAAAAAGATTTGATAGCTGCCGCCAGAAAAAATGCCCCACCGAATGGAAGTACGGTTGGCCGCGGCATGAAAGTGAACAAAGAAGAAATATTGGGTATGCTGGTGGCGATTGAAGTGTATTTGAAACGCGATCATAAAGCCGATTGGTTATTGTGGGAACAGCAAATCAAAATCATCAATGAAGCAGCACTCTCCATACCGGGCGTAACACCCGAAGTGCACGTGCCCGAAATAGCGAACCACGTTCCTTCAATCCGGCTGCGGTGGGACAAAAGCAAAATAAAAATTTCGGTTGATGAAGCCCGCGAAGCGTTGCGCAACGGTCACCCCTCCATTGAAACCGTAGGCGGAAGCGAATCGCTGGATATGACTACGTGGATGATGATACCGGGAGAAGAACGAATTGTGGCGAGGAGGATCAAGGAGGTGTTGAAGTAGAGTTTATAAAAGTAGGCAGTAGGCAAGGGAGCAGTAGGCAGTACGGCCTTCAAGATATTTTCGTTCTATTTTCTACTGGGTCTTTTTATTTGCTCTTTCGCGAACTCTTTCCGCAATTTGCTTGCTATCTGCCGAATCTCTTTTACTTCCGCTTGTGACAAATCTTTCATATAACTCTTATCGTAAACACGCATCAAATAGACTTTGTTTACAACTGAGAAAATTGCATGAATGACACGCGCACCATATCGGTCGCCTGCAGGTTTTCCGTCAATATCTAAGCGGACTTTATAAACACCTGAACCGAGGTGGTCTCCTTGTTCTGGATTCTTTTTTAAAGACTCTGAGAGAGCCCCAATGTTCCGATTGAATCCGGGATAAGTTTTAAGGATATGCCTTGCATCCTTTTCAAAAGTGAGCGTTCTTTTTACCTCAAAGTTCTGTGATTGGTTCACTGGAATTGGGCAAAGGTTTTAAGCCTAAGAGGTCAGCCCGAATTTCATTGAAGGCATCTTTCATTCCTGGGAGAAGACTTTTCTTTGTTGTCACTTTGGCTCCTTTGCTTGCCACAATATTTTTAAAGGTTGCCCAATCTTCATTAGAAATAAAGTAGCCCTTCCGTCCATGATTATCACGGGCCTTGATGGCTCTAATCTTAATATTTCCTGAAGCTACTTCGTTCATGGGTATAAATATAACCATAGTTCATTTGCAATGGTTGTCCGTTTCAAAAAAAAAGCCATGTCCGGTTTTATTAAGTTCTCCCTTCAACATCCCAACGCCTTTCTCTTGCAAAATCAGATGGTAAACCTTTGCTTTAAAACCTTGTTTTTCGCTGTGAGCTTCAATGCCTCGATAAAAAGCAGCGCAGTAGCACACCGAAAATATTCGACTAAATCAAATCATGCTTACCTTTATCAAATGAAACAAATAACGGCCCTGTCGAGAAGGACCTTTTGGGATGTTGACCTCACTGAAGATGATTTGAAAAATTCATCTGAGTGGATAATCCTCCGGGTATTTGATAGGGGCACTTTGGATGAAGTGATTTGGACAATCAATCACTATGGGTTTGATTTTGTTAAACAAACCATGATAACCACTACCGAAAATTTACCCAACCATGCCATATTGTTGGCGCGGGCAATCTTTAAACTAAGCTATACCGATTTCAAATGCTCAGAAAGGAAACCGTTTCAACTCCACTGTTAGAAACACTTACAGCATTAATGGAAATGAAAACCATCCAAACCCATCGTTTGGTGGGAGGCACCGCACTGGCTCTTCAACTTGGTCATCGGATGTCTGTTGATATAGATTTGTTCTCCGATAAAAAAAACAACTATGACGACATCCTTCAGGAACTCGCTGAACGATTTGGAAAAAAATTCGAAAAGGCAAGAGATATTAGTAGCCCACTGGGCAAAGGGGTTGCTTTATTTATCAACAATATCAAGACCGACATATTGGATTGGAATACCAAATTTATTCGTCCTGTTATTATGGAAGAAAATATCCGGCTGGCCCACCAAGAAGATATCATACCCATGAAGTTCAACGCATTCTTGGGTCCACCCGAGTATGCCCGGTATGAAAAGAAAGATTATATAGACATCGCGGTCTTGATGAAGGAATATAGTTTGGAACGAATGATTGGTCTCTATCAAGAAAAATATCCTACAGAATCTATGACATCACGATTACTTATAGAAGGATTGCAGCTCCATGAGATGGCCGACAAGAAAATTATTCCCAAGATGTTAACTAATATGACATGGCTCGACACAAAAGAGCAAATCGAAAAGTCTATTGAACAATTTATAGGAAATAAAATGGAGAACGGCAACAAAAGTTCATTCAAATAGAAGCATTATGAAATTTCAACCTTACCTTTTCATTCTTATCTCATCGGCCATGTTTGCACAAACAAAAAATAAAGTCAAGACTTACTCCATAAAAAAAATCGAAGGGCAAGAAATTCTTATTAGTGGGAAGGGCGATAGTGAGCAATGGAAAATCGCAAACGAACTTACTGACTTTATTTATCCCTGGGAAAAGGAAACGCCCCCACTCACTTCTTTCAAAGCACTGCACAGCAAAGATTGGCTTTATTTATTTTATAACGTGATGGATGAAAACGTTCAAGTACTGGTAAAGACCAACGAAAAAAAAGAAGTAATATATTCCGACCGGGTGGAGA
>JAYVAI010000004.1:0-2255 GCA_043751075.1 Cyclobacteriaceae bacterium
CATCATGAGCTGCTGAGAAAATTTGAAATACCTTTTGAAGAGAAATATCTATTCAACTTTATAGACAAGTTGAAGGAGGCTCCTAATGGAGCCAACAACGGTTGGATAATCTGCGTCTGTCAGTATCATTTACAGCGGAAGCCATTTGCCCAAGCAACTCTACATTTTCGCGCTCTTCCAATCGCATAATTATTTCGTATGCCATAAAACGTTTACCGTTGCCAATGATGGCGTTAATGGATTTGCCTTGTGTGTTTCGAAAAGCAATTAAGGCATGCACATGGTTGGGCATGATAACATAACCAACTATAAAATGACCCTTCCCTTTTAGATGATCGAACCAGTTGTATACGATATCATAGCCACCGGTTAGTTCAAACAGCTTCAACCACTTGCTGCATGAGGTCGGGGCTATCCACCCGGTTCAAAATCTTTTTGGCGGTCTCTTCAAAGATTTGTGTTTTCGGGTTTTCCAAAAGCGGTCCGTCCAGCCCTTCGATGTGATCGGTGACGTATTGCGCTTTCAAAAATTTGTTTTCGCTCTTGATCTGTGCGCCCCGGCCTTTGAAGTAATCCTGATCCATAGGACAATTATACTAAATAATTTAGCACAGAAATGAAAAGCCTCCTTTCTATTATAAAATGATTGCTCTACATTTGACTATTGATAGTCAATAGTCAAATGACAGTTAAAGAAAAAATAAAGCAACTATTAGACAAGCAAGGCGATATATCGGTGAAAGAAATAACCGACAAGCTCTTGATCTCAAAACAGATGGCCCATCTTGTGCTCAATGGCTTGATGGGGGAAGGCTTGATTATAAAACTTGGAAGAACACCTAAGACAGTTTACAAACGGATTGACCGCGAAAAGAAATTTGACAAGTCGGTTGTATTAAATGAAAAGCAAAGCGAATTTTTGAAGGAGCATTTTCTTTTGATCACCGAAACAGGCGGGCTCAATGAAGGGCTTGATGGATTTGAAATTTGGTGCCGGCAGCGTAGCCTTCCGGTGGAGAAAACAGTAAGTGAATTTATCGCTACCCGTTCCAGATACTTATCTTATTTTGACCCGAACGGTTTTATTGATGGGATGGAAAAACTAAAAAGCACAAAAGGGTTTGAAGCCATTCATTTAGACAATCTATTTTATCTTGATTTCTATGCCATTGAGCGATTTGGCAAAACAAAGTTGGGCACATTGCTCCATTATGCAAAGCAGGGGCAAAGCAAATTTCTGATGAAAAAATTAGTGGATGAAATCGGTGATAAAATAACTAAGCTTTGTCATAGGCAGGAAATTGACGCTGCTCTTTTTGTGCCGCCCACCATCAAGCGCGAGGTGCAACTGATGAAGTTTTTGCAAACTCAAATCAACTTGTCGTTGCCCATGCTTAAAGTTAGAAAAATCAGTGGCATCATTCCGGTTCCGCAGAAATCGCTGGCCAAATTGGAAGAGCGCATAGGCAATGCCCAAAACACATTTGCCGTGGCGGAAGACCGCACCTTCAAGCATGTGCTTTTGATTGACGATGCCGTGGGTTCCGGTGCTACCGTTAATGAAATTGGAGGAAAATTAAAACAGAAGGGCGTTGCCAAAAAGGTTTCGGCATTGGCCATCACCGGCAGTTTCAAGGGGTTTGATGTGATCACAGATGTTTAATCTTTTTTGAGATGAACCGTCATCTTTTATACACCTCCACGCCAATCATTGAAGTAAAATATGCTGCCCATGAAAAAGCAGGTGTGCGCTTGCTCATAAAGCGCGAAGATTTAAACCACTCATTTGTCTGCGGCAACAAATGGTGGAAGCTAAAATATAATCTGCAAGAAGCCCGTCAACTTAAAAAAGAT
This sequence comes from Cyclobacteriaceae bacterium, assembly GCA_043751075.1. GTDB lineage: Bacteria > Bacteroidota > Bacteroidia > Cytophagales > Cyclobacteriaceae > ELB16-189. The sequence continues at coordinate 1,855 of JAYVAI010000004.1, forward strand.
ACACTGTTGACTTTTGGCGGGGCGTACTCCAATCACATTTATGCAACTGCTGCTGCCGCCAAAGAATTGGGGTTGAAAAGCACAGGCATCATTCGGGGTGAGGAAGCAAAGCCATTAAACCATACGCTCGCTTTCGCGGAAAGCTGTGGCATGAACTTGCATTACGTTTCGCGTGAAGCGTACAGAAAAAAAAGCGAACCAGATTTTATTGAGCAACTCCACAACCGGTTCGGTGATTTTTATTTGATCCCCGAAGGAGGCACGAATGAACTTGCCGTGAAGGGTGTTGTGGAATTTGCTTCCACATTAATGAACGAAGTTGAATTTGATTATCTCTGCTTGCCAGTAGGCACCGGAGGAACAATGGCCGGCCTTGTTCGTGGATTGGCAGGAAAGAAAAA
>JAYVAI010000005.1:0-5844 GCA_043751075.1 Cyclobacteriaceae bacterium
GTTCGTGTCTTCACGAACCAAGCCAAAGAATTTTACGCTAGAGATCACCCCAAAAAGAAATTGTTAAAATTGGTTGGCGGGGAACACTAAACCAAGACAGTAGTTTGCAGTTCACTAAAATAACTTCCCACCATTTTCGTCCATTGATCTGAATAGCCATGAAAATCCTTAAAAGAATTTTACTACCATTTGCCGTTGTCATTTTATCTCTTTCTTTAATTACCATTTTATTTATGCAGCAAAAACCTTTTGGCCAATTGCCTACCGGAAAACGCCTTGAGCGTATCAAGCAGTCACCCAACTATAGCGATGGAAGTTTTCAAAATGTGGAAAAGACGGAGATGATGGCCGAAAATGTGTCGTACCCAAAATTGATGTACAACTTTTTGTTCGCAACAATTGCCAGCAGCGAACCAACACAACTTCTGCCTTCCATTAAAACAGATTTAAAATCCCTATCATCCCCCGAGCCTGCTATCGTATGGTTTGGGCATTCTTCTTATCTGATCAAAATTGACGGAAAAAACATTCTGGTTGACCCTGTTTTCAGCGAGCGCGCCTCACCGGTTCAATATGTTGGTTCGAAAAACTTTCCGATCACATCGCCCTATTCCATTGACGATTTCCCAGATATTGATGTGGTCATCATCACCCACGATCATTACGACCATCTGGATTACAACAGCATTCTCCAGTTGAAATCAAAAGCGAAATTTTTTTATACATCGCTGGGCGTAGGGTCGCACTTAGAATATTGGGGAATTGATCCCACCAAAATAATAGAATTTGACTGGTGGCAATCGGAACAAATAGTTGAAGGCATGGAATTGATTGCGACCCCCGCACGGCATTTCTCTGGCCGTGGCTTCACGCGGAACAAAACACTCTGGTCATCCTTCGTGCTGAAAACTAAAAACAAGAAAATCTTTATCGGGGGCGATTCGGGCTATGATGCTTCCTTTAAAACCATTGGTGAAAAATACGGCCCGTTTGATTTGGCTATTTTAGAATGCGGACAATACAATCCGCAATGGCCATTCATTCACATGATGCCAGAGCAAACTGCACAAGCCGCCATCGATCTTGGAGGCAATGTGTTGCTCCCTGTGCATTGGGCAAAATTTAAATTGGCGCTTCATCCCTGGAAAGAGCCTGCTGAGCGTGTTACCAAAAAAGCCGCACTTATAAAGTTGACAGTGACAACACCATTAATTGGTGAAGTGGTGCGGCTGGATAGCCCGGTTCCCAAAACCAGATGGTGGGATGGGATAAAATAAGGATCACGCAAAAGCGCAAAGAGAGGAAATAACAAAGTCCTCACAAGCTAAAAGATGTAGAAAATATATTTTGTAGGCTGACATTTTCAGGGAAATCGTTTTTAAGAATTTTATTCCTTTTGATGTTTTTGGTTGGCGGTTATTATTAATTGCCACGACCCTGCCTACCGGGCAGGCAGGCTTTAGGTCGTGGATTTATATTAAAAGCAATTTCTCTCCGCCCTTGTTGGAGTTCTTCTCCAACAAGCACACTTTTTGTTTGCAGGTGAAGAACATCTCCAAAGACGAAATGAAGTTTAGTGAAACGACTTTCCGAATTGTACTGAGAGAAAGCCGCATGCAAAAAGATACAATCACAATCCTTACTTTTGCACACTCCTATTTACATGAAAAAAATTACAACCAGAATCCTCTCTCATCGCTTTGGCCTTTTTGCGCTTATGGTTTCCATGCTGTTGATCGTTTCGCTATCGGTGCGCATTGCCTTGCTCATAAAATCTTCCGGCAATATCGACTTCACCTTCCTCAATGTAGCTGGCATTTTTGGCATTGGCTTATTCTTCGATCTGGTAAACGCCAGCTATTTCATCATACCCTTTGTGGTTTATGTTTGGTTGGTACCGGATCGGATTTTTGCAAAGCGATGGCATCATACGGTAACCTATTTTGTCTTTTTCTTTTTTACTGCTGCTATTCTCTTTGATGCCGTATCGCAATGGTTTTTCTGGGATGAGTTTAGTGCGCGCTTTAATTTCATTGCTGTGGACTATCTTGTTTACACCACCGAGGTGGTGGGCAACATCCGGCAGTCGTACCCCATCGAATGGATTGTTGCCATCCTACTTGTTATTTCGCTGGCAGTGGTTTATTTACTGCGCCCCTATATCGGTTTATCTTTTTCAAATTCATTTCGTTTCAAACGAAGAACACCTTTTGCAGTAGGCTTGCTTTTGCTGCCTCTCATTTTTTACTTTTCCGTAAACAATAAATTGCACCGCTTCAGCGCCAATGCGTTTGTCAATGAACTTTCGGGCAATGGCCTTTATGAATTGTTTGCCGCCTACTTGAACAATGAGCTCGACTATGAGCAATTCTATGCTAAGGTTGATAACGCTCAAGCCTCTAAACGTATTCGACAACTTGTAAAAACACCCGAAAGTGAATTTGTAAACTCCGATCCATTCAGTATTGAAAGAAAGATTACAAGCACGGGCGAAGAAAAAAAATTAAATGTTGTTTTAATCAGTGTTGAAAGTTTTAGTGCCGACTTCATGAAAATGTTTGGCAACACAGAAAACATAACACCTTATTTGGATTCGCTGGCGCAACACAGCCTTGTGTTCACCAATGTGTATGCAACGGGCACACGCACCGTGCGCGGCCTTGAAGCCCTCTCGCTTTGTGTGCCACCCACACCGGGGCAAAGCATTGTGCGCAGACCTAACAACGAAAACCTTTTCAGCCTTGGAAAAGTGTTTTCAGAAAAAGGTTATGAAAGCAAATACATTTATGGCGGCTATGGCTACTTCGACAACATGAAAGGATTTTTCTCGGCAAACAATTATACCGTGGTAGATCGTGATGCCTTAGCTACAGAGGAAATTGATTATGAAAATATTTGGGGTGTGGCCGATGAAAATTTATTTACACTTGCCCTGCGCGAAATAGACAATACCATCGCCACAGGCAAACCGATTTTCGCACAGGTGATGACCGTGTCCAATCATCGCCCTTTCACTTACCCCAATGGAAGAATAGATATTCCCTCACACACAGGAAGGTCGGGTGCTGTAAAATACACCGACTACTCGATCAATAAATTTCTGAAAGAAGCTAGCATGAAACCGTGGTTTGACAGCACCGTGTTTGTGATTGTTGCGGACCATTGCGCATCCAGCGCGGGAAAGACGGAATTGCCTGTAACCAAATATCATATCCCCATGATGATTTACTCTCCTGCCCACATTGCGCCTGCAAAAACGGAAAGGCTCATGAGCCAAATTGATATGGGGCCCACTTTGTTAGGGCTTTTAAATTTCTCATACACCAGTAAATTTTATGGATATGATATTTTTAAACTTGAGCCTGGTCGTGAACGCATTTTCATCAGCACCTATCAAAACCTTGGCTACATACATAATAACAAAATGGTGCAACTCGATCCTCAGCAAAAAGTAAACACTTACGACCTAAATTTCACAGATGGATCGCGTATTAAAATAGAGAACGATCAGGCTGAAATTGAAAACGCCATTGCGTGGTATCAGTGCGCGAGCTTCGCGTTTAAGAATGGGCTGATGAAGGATTAGGAGATAGGAGATAGGAGTCAGAAGTCAGAAGTCAGAATTTAGAATATAGGAGTTAGGAGTTAGGAGTTAGGAGTTTGAGTTTGAGTTTGGTTTTGAGTTTGAATTTAGAAGTCAGAAGGAAGAAGTCAGAAGGAAGAAGTCAGAAGGAAGAATGTTGAATGTTGAAGTTGGTTAGTAGTAATATCCCAACAAGTTCCAATAGTTTAGTTGCCACAACAAAAGCGTGCATGCAACTCCAAAAAATGAATAGCTAAGGCGGTCCAATACTTTACCTACTTTGTTCGCCCAGATCATAATCACAAAATACCAAACGAATACGGTAAAAAATGTGGCTACCAAAGGAAAGGCCAACGCTATTTTTACAGCAGTGGGTACACCATATACAATGGCATTGGGCTCGCCCATACCCAAACCAAAGATGATGAAGAAAAGGAAAAAGCAAAGTGCAGCACACCACGAGGCAAGTCGTGCTGATAATGGAATTTTACGTGCCGAATTAAGTTCACGCTTGTAGTCCTTGCGGATATAATATTTTAGCGGGCCGCCAATCAACGTGAGCAAAATAAAAACAATTGAAATGATGAAGATAGCGTAGTGGGCAGCCGAAGTATGAATGCCAGTTACTTTATCAAAAGCTATAATCGGCAACCCTCCCATAAACATGGTCTTGATATTTCCATCGCTCGCTCTCGTAAATTCAATTACTTCTGAAGTATGCTCATGGCGAAACACAAGGCTATCGATGGGCAACCAATGATCAGCTTTGTCGCCAAGAAATCTTGTTTTCAACTTTGTTCCTTCTGTCACTTTTATTTGGCCTCTGCTGAACAAAGAGCCAATCTTGGTGAGATCGTTATAGGCAAACCGGTTAACGCGATATTCACCTGCAAATTTTTTCAAGTAGCTGTCCGGGAGTTTGATGGTGGGCTTCAATGTATTTTTCTCGGGGAAGTAGCGGTCCATAAACGCTTCCAAAACCTCGCTGTAAGTGCCACCTCCGTTTTCAGAATTGAAAGAAATAAAAAATCCTACTTTGTGCGTGGGCAACAGTGCCATCACCGAATGAAACCAAAACGTATCGCCACCATGCCCAATTACTTTTTCCCCATTCTGGCTCATGTCCATAAATCCATAGCGCATCGGGTTTACATTTTTTGTATGTTGAAAGGCCGGGCTTTGCATGAGCTTTGCTGTTGCGCTATCTAAAATCGAAGCTCCTTCAAAAAATCCCAATTGCAAATGCGCCTTCATAAAGTTGGCCATGTCAACAGCGGTGGTAGTGGCCGCGCCAACCGGAGCCAACGGAACAAACTCAAAAGGCTTTTCTATAAACAGCCCTCCAGAAAATACGTAACCTTTCGACATATTCTTTTTAAAACGGGCCGGCAAGGGCTGCCGAAAAGTGGTGGATGGCATCGTCAACTTGTTCAAAATATTTTGTTCTACATACTCAATCCAATTTTTTCCGGCAACCTGTTCCACAATATACGCTGCCATACCCGTTCCATGATTGGAATAGGAAGCCACTTCACCTGCAGGCCAAACTCTTGCTGGGATTTCCTTCATTAAAATTTCACTCAACCGTGTCACCTTAGAAGAATCTTTTGAGAAGAGGCCGATCACTAAATCTTCAAAACCGGGCGAGTGCGTCATCAAATGTTTCAATGTGATGGGCTCTTTAAAAGTATCGGGGATTTTGAAATCTTTCAGATATTGATTGATGTCAGTATTCAAATCAAGTTTGCCCTGCTGCACCAATTGCATCACGGATGTCCAAACAAATAATTTGGAGATGGAGCCAATGCGAAAAAGTGTTTCCCCTGCATTGACCGGTATTTGATTTTTTACATCTGAGAATCCATAGCCTTTGGCCAATAGTATTTTTCCATCCTTCACTATGCACACCGTGGCACCTGCTATGTGCTTATCGCGAAGGTGTGTTTCAATAACACCGTCCATAAAATAAAGTGCGTTGAGTGAATCTAATGGGGACTGTGCTTTGCTCAGAACACTAAAGGCAAGCATAGCGATCAGCAACAAAGGTTTTTTCATAGCATGAGAGGGATTATCATTAAAGATAACAAAATTTCAGATGCTGGATTCCAGCATCAAGCATCCAGAATCATCTATCCAACCAATCTTTAAACTCCTGAACTCGCTCGCGCGCAACGATAATGTCTGAATCGTCAGAGGTTTTTAACACCAGCTTCAACCGGGAGTTGGTGTAGCTGATCATATCCTGAATAGAGTCTGCTGCT
>JAYVAI010000006.1:0-5834 GCA_043751075.1 Cyclobacteriaceae bacterium
TCACATCGGGAGGGTTCCATGTTGCTTCCTTTACCTTTTTATAATTTTGGTTGGAGGCATGGATGATGTTGTGCGTGTGCACGAGTTCACCCTCCTCAATGTGCTTTGTTGCCTTGCCCACCAGCACACCATACATTTTCACTTCATCACCAATTTCAAGTTTAGTGATGGTGAATTTATGTTTGGCCTTTACATCGCTTGTTAAAACAAGGGCTTTGTTTGCGTGCTGAACCACATCGCCCTTTTTAAAATCAACGAGCGCCACCAGTAGATTGTCATCGGGGTGGATTTGAATGAAATTTTGTCTTGACATATTTTTATTTCTATACATAACATTTCTTACACCCTTAGTTTCAACATCTTGCCATGTACCAAGACCGTGGACTTTACAAAACGATATTGATTATCGTCAGCTACTATATTTTATGATTGGCTTTAAATCCTATTGGCTCTCTCTGCTCTTGCGAAGGATTTAAAAGCTGTTTCAACGCATTAAAAATAAGTTGTATTTCTTCTTCGTGCTTATTTGTTTTTTCATCCTGCTTAAGTATCTTTTTTTCTAACTGTTCCATCTTCATCAAAACATCCTTATGTGTTATAAGAACCTCGCGTATCCGGGTAAATATGCGTATGATCTGTATGTTTACTTCAATGGCTGTTTCACTGCTCAAAACACTTGACAGCATGGCTACACCTTGTTCTGTAAATACATTCGGCAATTTTCTAAGTCCCATCTTCTCTTTATTGGATATCACATTTTGTGATTTCCAATTCTCTAGCTCTAGGTCTGTTAACTGGAACATAAAATCAGCAGGAAAACGCCTTTCATTACGTTTAACGGCCTGGTTGAGCACTCTTGTTTCTACTCCATACATTTCGGCCAAATCCCTATCTAACATTACTTTCTTGCCTCTTACATAATAGATTTTATTGACTACTGTTTCGTCTGTTATAGCTATGGATTTGCTCATTAAATTTTTTATTGAATTTTTCTATCATTGTTTGAACAACTTTTAAATACTGGCAAAGGTCTGACGCATGCTCTAATCAAACCTTACTACTTGAGCCGTATTACAATTCGCCATTCAACTTCCCAGCCCACTCAAATACTGATATGAATTTTTCAATGTGTTGATCGGATCGGGTGCGAGGTCCCTTTCCAAAAAGAAATGCTCCACACCCGATTGAATGCCCGCTTCAACAATTTCGTCTATTTTGAAAACGCCCGCTCCGGGGTCGGCCATTTTAGGGAACAGTGCCATCCACTCCTCCACGGTGCTTCCGTCACCGGAAAAGCGCACTGGCTCTGCGGCATCCTTCACGTGCATCAGTTTATACCGGCCCGGATATTTTTTCAAGTACTCCACCGGGCTTGCTCCTGCCGCCTGCATCCAAAAAATATCCAATTCAAAATTTACCAGGTCGGTATCGGTGTTGGTTATCAGCACATCCATCGGCACCTGGCCATCCTTCAACGCGTGTTCATAACCATGATTGTGATAGACAAATGTGATTCCGTGCTCCATCATTTGTTTTCCAAATGAATTGAACTCCTCAGCAATGCGCATGTAATCGTCAATGGTTTCTTTCTTCTCTTCGCGCAAAGCGGGAATGACCACATACTGAACACCAAGTGAACTTAAACTTTTCATGGCAGGGGCCATGTTCGTGCGCAGGGTGGCCATATCCAAGTGCGCGGACGGAGAGCTTATGTTATGGTCATCGAGCATCTTCTTTACTTCGGCCAGTTCATATCCATAAAAAGCATTTTGCTTTATTCCCATTTGTGCGGCAATCGGCTTCCATCCATCAATGGTAGCTTGTGCGCTGAAATCGTACGGGCCGAAGAATTCAATTTGCCGGTATCCAAATTCCTGCAATGTTTTGAGTGTGCCCGCAAAATCGTTGGCAACCATTTGAGGTATTGAACAGAGTTGCACACCCCAGGCACGCTTTGCTTCGGGAGTAGTGCAACCCGACAGTTGATAAGCGAGCGCACCACTAAGGGCAGCACCCGATAGCTGGAGAAATTTCCGCCTGTGTATCATGATTTTAAAATTTTTAAAAAGGTATGGATAATTATAGTGTAAGTAAAACTTTCAAAACAACTTGTACACTTCTGGTTAAAAAAATTGGCGGCCCCCCGATGAAAAATCGGGGCCAGGCTATCGCTCCAAGTCCGGCACTCCACAAAATCCACGCGCTTCGGGCTTTCCACTTCTATCCCTGGCCGGATCACACAACAAATAAATTGTACAAGTTATTTTCACAATCTCGTTAAGTGAATTTTCTGTAACACAATATTACCCTTACAACTGTTCATTATTTAAAGTAATTAAAAAATATATTGGACAGCGCACAGGTTGGGGCTACCTTGAAACCCTAAAACCTAAAAGCAGATTTAATCCCTGCCACTATCTATGGCTCATTCTATTAAATCGGTAATTGCCGCCACGGGAAGTTATATACCCGAATTAAAAATCAACAACCGCGATTTTCTCGCCAGCATATTTTTTGAAAAAGATGGATCGCGCATTGCCAAGGACACGGCCAGCATTGTAGAAAAATTTAAAGACATCACAGGCATTGAAGATCGCTGCTATGCGCGGCCCGATCAAAAAGCCTCTGACCTTGGATTTCTGGCAGCAAAAAAAGCGTTGGAAAATTCTTCGATAGACAAAGAATCGCTCGACTACATTATTGTGGCCCACAATTTTGGCGACATCGTTTATGGCAGCAACCGGGTTGATATTGTGCCGTCATTGGCTTCGCGCGTTAAATATTTGTTGCAGATAAAAAATCCTGATTGCGTGGCGTACGATCTCCCCTTTGGCTGCCCCGGTTGGGTGGAGGGCATGATCCAGGCAAACTATTATATCCGTTCGGGCGATGCCAAGCGGTGCATGGTGATTGGTGCCGAAACATTATCGAGGATCATCGACCCTCACGATCGCGACTCGATGATCTATGCCGATGGTGCCGGGGCTGTGATCATAGAAGCAGCGAATGGAAAAGAAGGTATTGTTGCGCACAAGACACAAACATACGCCAGCGAACACGCGCTTTTGTTGAACATGAACCGCTCGTACGATCCGCAAAGCAACGACAAAGACATTTTTATAAAAATGAACGGGCGCAAACTTTACGAATTTGCCCTGAGCCATGTGCCCCACGTTGTAAAGACGGCCCTCGACAAAGCCAACATCCATCTTTCGGAAATCAAAAAAGTATTGATACACCAGGCAAACGAAAAAATGGATGAGGCCATTCTCACCCGGCTCTTTAAATTGTATGGACTTGAATTTAAAAACCGTTGCATTATGCCCATGACTATTTCCTGGTTGGGCAACAGTTCCGTGGCCTCCATACCCACTCTGCTCGACCTTATGCTGCGTGGCGAAATGAAAGATCAGAAAATAAACAAAGGGGATAAAGTTGTGTTTGCATCGGTGGGTGCCGGCATGAACATCAACGCGGTGGTGTATCAGTTTTAGGGAAGGGTGCGTGTGACAAAGCTATAATTGCAAAAAAAAATTGTTTCCTGTGCATCGTCCCACGAGACGTAGAGACGATGCCTGAAGATAGAGACGTGGAGACGATGCCTGAAGATAGAGACGGAGACGATAAATTAAACTAAACTAACTAAAAACCATGAAACTACTACTTACCTCTTTTGCCTTGCTCATCCTCGCTCCAACAGGGGCGCAGCAAGTCAGTGTAATGGAAAACCGTGCCCGCGAATTGCATCGTGTAATCGGCCTTGACGACAAACAACAATGGATCAAGTTCATCAAAGAAAATTTCACCCAGTCGCTGATCGACAAACAACAAACCCGAAAAGTGCAAACCAACGAAGATGGCAAGGTGTCCACTTCGAAGGCAGAAATGAAAGAGGCCGATAAGCTGGAAGCCAAAGCAAAAATGTTCTCCATGCTGCACCAGGATTTTGGCGGCAGTAAACTCATCTCCATAAAATCCGCTAATGAAACCCTGGAGATGGTGCTCAACAATGGCGATGTCCTTATTGGCACATTCAAATTGCGCTTTGAAAACCAACCCGTACCGGATAGATGGGCTTGGCATTGAGGCGGGGAATTGATCCACTCGCGTTTATTATTGTCTGTGATCTAAGAGCAATTCTACTAACCCATGAAAATGGAAATCAATAGAACGCTGATGACACTGATTTTTATGGATTTCCGATGATTTGAACTGCGATTATCAGCTTAATCTGTGTCATCAGCGTTCTATTGTTGGGTAATTAGAGGTGATCTAAAATGAAATGGACACTTCTGCCAGGGTAGTGCCCCAGCCAAGCATCATGATGGCTTCGTTATCATTTCCCTTTCTAAATCTGATGGAAAAGTTTTCGATTGCTTCCTCCGGTTTCTTAACGGGCACTGTAACCCTCAACACATCGTGGGCTGGGTCGTAACTATACGCTCCCCAAAAATCGAGATCGCTATTTAAAATAATTGTCCACTCGTTTGCCTTTGGGATTGTGAAAAGTGAATAGGTGCCTGCCTTTACGGTTTTGCCATCAATGTTTACATCCTTATAGAATTTGATTTCCGTAGATTCATTGGCACCGGTGCGCCATACTTCATTATAGGGAACAAGTGCTCCGAATATCTCACGTCCATTTTTTGGAGGGCGGCTGTAGGTAACTCTCACCATAGCGGGCATGCCTCCGATCAACGCAGGAGCAAATTTCCGATCATGTGCAAAATTATCCGGATAGTAGGCCCTATCCATTGGGCTCTTGTCAAGCCCCTCCATTTTTTGGCCTTGCACTTCCGCCATCAATAATGACCAAGTGCAAAATAGCAGTGCTGTGAATTTCATTTTGTTGAGTGATAAATTGGTTAACAAGATAGTCAAATAAAAAACCTGGGCTGAGTGCAGAATGGCGAACAACGAATCAACCAGAAGAATATAGCATTTTCAAAACCTCCTGCGTATGCTCTCCAAAATGGGGTGGTGGCATAAGATCATGGCGGTGCCAGGTTGCCGATGATGCAGCAAATCCCCTCACTCCAATAAGTCCCTCTGCTTGTATCAACAGTTCGTTCGCTTCCTTCATCTCAAAAACCTCTTTCACGTTTTGGATTAAACCGGCAGGGATTTTTTTTTCGTTTGCCATGTCAAGAAAAAACTTTGATTCCATTTTACCAATCTTGTCCTGCAACAATATATTCAAAGCTGTTCTGTTTTCTACCCGTAGCTGGTTAGTTATAAACTTGCTTCCCAATGCCTCATGCCCAATGCCCAGCACTTCAAGTAAATTTTCAAATTGTTTGTCATTTCCCACAGCCAGCAAAACACGTTTGTTGTCCTTGGTGATAAACGATTCCCCATAAGGGGCAATGTTTGGGTGCGCAGAGCCTTGCCTCACGGGAAGTTTTTTTCCAACCAACCAATTAGAAGCCTGATTGACCAACGAAGAAACAGCCGCTTGTATCAACGATACTTCCACCAAACTTCCTTCGCCTGTTCTTTCGCGGTGCAATAAAGCAAGCAACAACCCTTCCTTGAGGTGGTGCCCCGCGAGAACATCAATCAGGGCCACCGGCATTTTTACGGGTTCCCCATTTATCTCGCCATTCAAATCCACAAAGCCACTCTCGGCTTGTATCACCGCATCGTAGCCTACACGATCATTATCCGATCCGTAGCCGGTGATTTGTCCATAGATCAGTTGTGGGTTGTTGGATGTTAACTGTTCATAAGCAACACCCAACTTCGTGGCATCGCCCGGTTTGTAACTGACAATCACAATATCACTTTTGGTTGCCAACTTTCGAACGACTGATTTTCCCTCGGTGGTATTTAGA
>JAYVAI010000007.1:0-5819 GCA_043751075.1 Cyclobacteriaceae bacterium
TGGTATTTACGTTATAAAGTAAGTCCCAGAGGGACGACCCTATATCAGAGCTGTTATTTTCCCTAATATTTGGGGAAGTTATTTTGACAATTTCACTAATTGATCCTATCATTTTTTTTCAGACATGGATTGTTGTTGTAAACTCCGCCTTGTCAACCAGGGTCGTGTCAATTTAATATTCTCATGGTTCGGGTAAATCAGTGAATCTGTGGCGAAAAATCAAAACGTTACCCCAAAACTAAACGCATTCAACTTGGGGCCTTTGTTTTCGCTGAAGAGTTCGTTCATGTCGTAGTTAAAGAACAGGTCAACATCATCGAAGCCCATTTGCACGCGCCAGCCATAGCGGAGGTTGTTAAGATAAAAGTTGTCGTGGTTTCTGGGCTTGCGCTCGTCACCGTTTTCTTTAAATACCTGCTTGGCATAGCTATCGATGCGATAGCCAACATAAGGTCCTGCACCAATCCTGAACGAATCGGAATTGCTGCTGTCAAAGAAACTGGGCTTTCTCCGGTTACTGCCAAAGTCGATCATGGGCACCAGCGAGGCATTGATATACGTGGCGGTCAGCTTGCTCTTTTTGAATTCGGCATCGCGTGTGTCCAATGCAAAGAGAACTGAGTTGTTGTCTTTGGATATTTGTGTTTGCTGGTTTTCAAATTTGAAGTTATACCAACTGACACCGAGGCCCCATTCCAAAAATAATTTGCTGGCAAGCCTTGTCCGTTGCACCGAGTTGATGCCCACATACCACGAGCCCCACGGCTTCACGGTATATAAATTGTTGTCCTGATCGGGAAATTTTCCATCTGAAATATAGTTGTTTGTTCCAATGTCGAAGTTCACCGAATTGTGGGTACGCCTGCGGTGCTTATCCCGATCCCGATCCCTTTCTCTCTCTCTTTCTTTTGACCATTCTGAACGTTCAACATTTTCTTCTACCTCTTTTTGGATAATGGGTATGGGTTCAATTTTTTTCAAATAGTCAGAGGCCGGCTTTGGTGAAGCGAGAGTATCCTTCTGTTCGAGCTTGCTGATCAGGTCATTCATCAACACCTGAAAGTCATATTTCTTTAAAGTTTCCAAATCTTTTTTATCGTGAATGGTAACGGTGATTTTGCTGGCCTGGCCTACGTTGATCACTACCGTATCGGCTGCTTTTGTTTGGGCTTGGATGATAGTTGCTGAAAGGACCAAAGCCATCCAGGTAAATACAATTTTTGTTTTCATGTGTTAATTTCTTTTGGGTTTATCTTTTTTAAAGTCGAAGGCGAACAATTGGTTTTTGGCATCGCGTATGCCCAGGTCTGTATCGCCATTTTTTACATCGCGAGCCACGTCAAGAATTTTTTTCAGGCCAAAAATTTCTTCTGTAGCGACTTCAACTTCTTGGGCTGGTTCCGTTGATATTGTTTGCAACGTAAATTCAATCACTAAAGGCTTTTCAGGTTTTAGGGTTTGATCCACGGTCAGCGGTTCTGTCATTATAACATTATCGGTCACCTGGTTTTGTATGGAGACGTCTATCGCAAGATTTTCGGTTGTTGGCTGTTGCACTTCTTTGCTTCGGTCGTTTTTTATTTTTCTATTTTTCGCTCTGGTTATCTTTTTTTCGGGCATCGTGCTTTTAGCAATTTGATTGATTGGCTCCTGCATGCTTTTTATTTCAGGTGTTGTTATACTTTCCGTTAGCTGTGTGGGTTGAACCTTGTCTTCATCACGAAAATAATTCCACGCACCCGTAAGCAAACCAAACAGAATGAAAGCCGCTGCCAATTGCCAAACGATAAGCATTTTATTTTTTTTTGACAGGCCGGCTTGCACTTTTTTCCACGCTTGCGCAGAAGGTGCTATTTTATATTCCTCCAACTTGCCTTTGAACAATTGATCTATGCGGTTGCCCATATCAGTTGATTTTTTGAATTAAACTCTTCTCCATTTCTATAAGACTTTTTTGCAGCCACACTCTTGCCCGGCTCAATTGCGACTTCGAAGTATTTTCACTAATGCCCAACTGGTCGGCTATTTCTTTGTGCGAGTAGCCATCAATGGCATATAAGTTGAAAACAATGCGGTAGCCAGAAGGAAGTGATGCGATCATCTTCAACAAATCTTCTGCTTGCAAGTGGCTTTCCATTTTTTCAAAATCCGGTTCGCGGTCGGCTGCCTCCATGTCCATCTCCACATACATGTTCTTGTTTCTTCGCAGGTAGGTGAGCGATTCGTTCACCATTATTTTTTTCATCCATCCTTCAAAACTTCCTTCGCCCTTATACTGATCAATCCGATCCAAGATTTTGGTGAACGCGGTGATCATCACATCTTCGGCTTCCATTTTCTCTTTTATGTAGCGGCAGCATAAGGTGTAGAATTTAGAAGCATAGCGGTCATACAAGCCTCTCTGGGCCTGGGCGTTTTTTCGCTTGCAGCCTTCCATGAGTTCAGTTTCTGATGCTCGGTAAACCGTAAATTCCATTTTCAAATTCAGTAACAAGATGCAAAACCCGGGCAAGAGGTTGCATGGGCAGATGGTTTAACGATTTATTTTGGATTGCGTTGGGGGATGGTGGTTCACTTTTGATGATAAAGAACACTGGCCCCGTGCAAAGGTATTCGGCATTTGTACCTGTTAGGGGATTGATTTAGCTTTACTTATTCTATATTTGAAATACGCTGTCAACATAAGTTTCCCTATATGTACACATATAAAATACATTTGCACAAAGAAGCGGAAGGTGGCTTTATGGTTACTGTTCCTATTCTGCCTGGCTGTATTACCCAAGGTGATACAGTTGACGAGGCCATTGCCATGGCAAAAGAGGCCATCGAACTTTACATTGAAGAATTAAAAGACCGCGGTGAAGAAATTCCGGATGACAGCAACACACTTGAGTATTCATTGAACCTTGTTACTGCTTGAATCTATCACCTAAACATTTAATTAAAATTCTGGAAGAGAATGGTTTTTTCTTCAAGCGCGCCAGAGGATAGCACCAAATTTATTACAATCCAATAACCAACAAGACTGTTATTGTTCCTATTCATGGAAACAAAGACATCAAAAAGGGCACCTTCTTCGGTATTTTGAAACAGGCAGGGCTAGACAGGAATTGAAAGTTGTGTGATCCTTGCCACTGTCGGATAAGATTAGTTCCAATAATAGTCCAACCCTCGGTCTGTGTCCCCATAGACCGAAACCCATGAATTAAGAAAGTGGTCTGTGCGGACACAGACCATGGAGAGCGGTGGGGGTTTGATTCTGGATTCTTCGTGAGTCCTTCCCCAATTTCTAAATCATATCGTGGCTCATGGTGATGCAGGAACATTGGCTTGACATAGCAGTGCCCCAAAGGCAGGAAATTTGTTTACAGAAAACAACTTCGGTAAATTGCCAATTCAAATTCAATTGGATTATGAAAAACACAGTGCTTTCAAATATTCAGGTGGAACTGTTGCAAATGTTTAAATACAACCTTCCGGAAAGTCAGTTGATGGAATTAAAGAAAATACTCTGCGAGTATTTTGCTAAGGTGGCCTCGGATGAAGCCGATAAACTTTGGGATAAGAAACAATTGGACAGATGCCACTATGGAAAGCTGGGCCAATGAGCACTTGCGTTCCAAACAATGAGGGTAGTGCTCGATACCAATGTGATTTTGGTTGCTATTCCCCGTCAATCAAAGTACAGAGTAATTTTTGAAGAAATCCTTAAGGGAACCTTTGAGTTGATTGTTTCCAACAACATCTTCAATGAATACCATGAGATTATTGCCCTGAAAAACAGTCCTGGACGTGTTGGGGTCTTGGTTCGTGAGGACACGAACCAAGGCAACTGGATTGTGTTTTGGGCTGGATTCTAAATTCTGACTTCTGCCTTCTAAATTCTCCCTTCCCCCCTTATATCCCATTAAAAATTTCAAAGCTCTCCAGGTATTGCGGAATGATCGGGCTCCAGCCCATTTCTTTTATTTTCTTTGCAAATGTTGTGGCACTTTCAATTTCACCGTGAGTGATAAAAGTCATCTTTGGACTTTTCGTAAAATTTCCCAACCAGCGCAACAGCTCACTTTGGTCGGCATGTGCCGATAGCCCGTGTATGACCCTTACCTGGCACTTCACCGGTATCTGTTCACCAAAGATTTTTATAAAGGGTTCACCTTCCAGCAACCTTCTGCCCCGCGACCCTTCGGCCTGATAGCCAGCAAATAGAATGGTGTCATTTTCCCGTCTCAACCGATGATGCAAATGGTGCAATATCCTTCCTCCCGTTGCCATGCCACTGGCCGATATGATGATGCACGGTTTCTTGATTTCGTTCAATGCCTTCGAGCTTTCTCTTGAGATACAGAAATGAATATGTGGGTCGTCAAAAATGCTAATCAGTTTTCCTTGCTCGTGCACCACTTTTATTTTGTGCTCGTTGGCGTGGCGTTCGTATAAGTCAGTTACGTTTATGGCCATCGGGCTGTCGATATAGATTGGCAATGTGGGCACAAGTTTCTTTGCCATGAGCAAATGAAAATAATAAATCAGCAGTTGTGTGCGGCCTACGGCAAATGCGGGAACGATGATTGCCCCATCGCGGTTGTGTGCTTCATTGATAATTTTTGTAAGGTCTTCCTCTACTTGGTCCATTGGGTTTAGACGGTCGCCATAGGTGGACTCGATCAATAAAATATCGGCTTCTGTCACCGCTTTGGGCGGATGCATGATGGGGTCATCGTAGCGGCCCAGGTCTCCCGAAAAAACAATTTTCTTTTTTGTTCCCTTGCCAGTCAGCACCAATTCGGCAATGGCTGAGCCGAGGATGTGGCCGGCATTGTGATAGACCAGCGAAAGAGTAGGGAGCAGGTTTACTTCTTTTTCAAACCCAACGCTTTCAACCAACTGGAATACACGCTCTTCATCTTCTTCTGTAAAGAGTGGTTCGGGTTTGTTGTGCTTTGAGTATCCACGTTTGAAGGCAAAGCGTGCTTCTTCTTCTTGAAGTTTGGCTGCATCTTTTAACATGATCCTCATCAGATCTTTGGTGGCATGCGTGCAGACGATGCGGCCATGAAAGCCATCTTTAACTAAGCGAGGTAAATATCCAATGTGGTCAATGTGAGCGTGTGTGATTACAACCAAGTTGATTGTGTCAGGCTCAACAGGCAGCCTATCCCAGTTGCGCAAGCGCAATTCTTTCTGGCCCTGAAAGAGGCCGCAATCAATCAGGATTTTTTTGTTATCAACTTGGAGTAAATATTTTGAACCGGTTACGCTGCGTGCTGCGCCCAGAAATTTTAGGTTTACGATCATAGGTGTATGGAGGATAGCCCCATACAGAAAGGTACAAAAGATAGTTCAATTCAAGATTCACCCATCTGATTTGGGTGCGCGACCACCGCCTTTGTTGGTGTTGTGCGTGGGTGCGGGCAGGCCCACCAACGAGTGTAATGCCCAGTGAATTCCGTTCCCACACTTGGTACTTCCTGTCTTTCGCTTTGACCAACAGTTCATTCAGCAACTCTGATTTTTCATCCCTTCATCGTTTTCAATATCTGTTGGCTGGTGTATTTCAAAAAGTCCCTTTGCGCATCTGATCGTTGGTGGTCGCCCACGGGTCTGTTGCGCAAGTTCGCCTTGCTTACGTTGGTGAACCAACGCTTATGCTCACGCGCAACACCAACAAGGGCGTAGCTTCTTCGGGATCGCGGGTCGAGTATTAAGATTCTGAAAATCATTGAAGGTGAGACAACTCGCCCGCGATGACAGCAACGACTCATCACATTTGTTGGTTAGGAGGGAACCATCAAAGGCTACCAAAAAAATAGAATGTT
>JAYVAI010000008.1:0-2240 GCA_043751075.1 Cyclobacteriaceae bacterium
ACCTTGGCCGAACCGGAAATTCCTGTTTGCGCTGCGATCACCGTGTTTCTTCCTACTTCTACATTGTGGGCAATTTGAATGAGGTTATCCAACTTAACCCCGCTGCGGATGATGGTGGAGTCGCCATATAAAGTTGCGCAATCAATGGTAGTGTTGGCGCCTATGGTCACATAGTCTTCAATCAATACATTTCCTAATTGGGGAATGGTTTTATAAGTGCCATCTTCTTGTGGAGCAAACCCAAACCCATCGCTTCCTATCACGGTGCCCGCATGGATCACGCAATGTTGGCCCACGCGTGTGCCTGCATATAACTTTACATTGGGATGCAAAATGGTATTGTCGCCAACCGTTGAGTTGTCGCCAATAAAAACCTGCGGATATATTTTCACATGGTCCCCGATCTTCACGTTGTTTCCGATGTAGGAGAAAGCACCTCGGTAAATATTTGATCCGGTCATGGAATTTTCACCGATAAAGGAAGGTTGTTCGATTCCGGTTTTCTGGAAAGAAACCAATTTATGATATTCTTCCAGCAACGTGGTGAAACTCAGGTAGGGGTCGTCCACGCGGATCAACGTGCAGTCAATTTCTTTCTTAGGTTGAAAATCTTTTTTTACGATCACCGCGCTGGCACTGGTAGTGTAAATAAACGCTTCATATTTTGGGTTCGACAAAAATGCAATCTGCCCTTTCCTGGCGTCTTGAATTTTCGCTAACATATTTATTTTTTCAGCTCCATCGCCTGCGACTTCTCCGCCCAGCATGGCTGCAATTTGTGATATGCTAAACTCCATAAATCTTTATGGTATGATTAGATGAAGGTGAGATATGAAAACGGCTTTGTATGGAATACACCATTTACAAAGATACATTTTTAGGCCAGCATAAATAGTTTTTCTCCACGATTTTGCTGATCGCCTTTATGCTCGGAAGATCAGACGCAAGGGCAATGTCCACCACCTCTCCTTGCTTGGTCAAAATATTAATAGAAGTTCCTCCCGATACATACGCTTCATTGCTCACGGTGCCGCAGGAGTAGAGATAGTTTGTATCGTTGCGCAAAATGCCATACACCTGGTGAATTTCATGGCGCACTTTTTCCACCATCTTTTTTTGTATTGGATCGGTGGACAGCATGATCTGGAACAACTCGCGCGTCATTAAGCGGTTGCACAACCCCGAAAGGATAGGGTCGGTGTGGTTGCGCCAAAATTTCATCGCTCCCCAAACATCATGGTCATCCATCTGTCCAAAAGAGTTTAACAATTCAGGGTTATTGCTAAAGTCCTGAATGGTGTAGGCGTTTGTCAGCAAATCTTTAAGTGGAGGGGATGCGATCAGGTCTTCACCGGCACGCAAAAGATACTGTGCCCTGCGGATGATGTTCACGATCATGCGCTCGGCACTCAAGGCGGTCTTGTGCAAATACACCTGCCAATACATGTGCCTGCGTGCGTGCAAAAAACTTTCAATGCTATAGATGCCTTTTTCTTCTACCACCAGTTCATCGCGGTGCACGGTCAACATGGAAATGATTCGGTCAACGCCCACCGTCCCTTCCATCACACCCGTAAAAAAACTGTCGCGCTGCATGTAATCAAGTCGGTCAATGTCAAGCTGGCTGCTGATAAGCTGATGAAAAAATTTTCGGTGATAGGTGTTCCTAAAAAAACTGATGGCCAGATCCAACTCACCATGAAATTGGTTGTTCAACGTTTTCATGAAGAGGTACGATAAACTTTCGTGGTTTACTTCTTGAAGCAATGTTTCTTCGAGCGCGTGCGAAAGAGGGCCGTGGCCAATGTCGTGAAGCAAGATGGCAATAAGGGAGGCTTGTTCTTCCTGGTCGCTGATTTCTATTCCTTTCAAGCGCAGGTTTTTTACCACGCGGTCCATCAGGTGCAAGGCGCCCAACGCGTGGTGAAAGCGTGTGTGTTGCGCCCCCGGATACACTAAGTTGCTAAGGCCTAATTGCTTGATATACCGCAGCCTTTGAAAGTAGGGGTGCTGCACCAGATCAAAGATCAACTCGTTTTGAATGGAGATAAATCCATACACCGGGTCGTTGATGATTTTCTTTTTGTTCAATCGGATCGGGTAAGATTGAGGTTATTGATGTAAATTAGAAAGATTTTTACTAACCAATTCCATGCAAAGATATAGCATTTTGTGGGCCGATGATGAGATTGATTTATTGAGGCCCCACATTTTATTCCTCCAACAGCGGGGATACGACA
>JAYVAI010000009.1:0-2237 GCA_043751075.1 Cyclobacteriaceae bacterium
ATTGCTAATATAGCACAAATACTTTCTTGCAATGTTACCGCCATCAAGACAGAACTAACAATTCTTCACTATCTCCCTGGCGATTTTTTCTAACGCTTCTTTGGATGGGGAAAGTTTGGGCCGCGAAAAATTAATGTCGCCCATCGAGTTCATAGGCACAAGGTGCACATGGGTATGAGGTACTTCTAAACCAATTACGGCAACGCCCACGCGCTTGCAGGAAATTGTTTTCTTTATCGCTACGGCCACCTTCTTGGCAAACACCATCATGTCGGCCAGGGTGTTGTCATCTAAATCAAAAATGTAATCAACTACTTTTTTAGGAACCACCAAAGTGTGGCCTTCCACTAAGGGAGTGATATCCAAAAAGGCGATGAAGCGATCATCCTCGGCAATGATATGGCCTGGAATTTCGCGGTTGATTATTTTAGTGAAAATGCTTGGCATGGCAACACGGTCAGGCACCAATGTTTATGATTTCAAATTCCATTTCGCCTGCCGGGGTTTTTATTTTGGCCGTGTCGCCTTTCTTCTTCCCCAACAGCCCTTTGCCAATAGGCGATTGCGTGGATATCTTGCCCGCCTTCAGGTCGGCCTCTTCTTCACTCACAAGCATATAAGTAACGGAAGCTCCATTCTTTTTATTCTTGATGGTCACTTTGGATAAGATCGAAACAGAAGAAGTATCAATTTTTGTTTCATCCAATAAGTGTGCGGTGCTCATTACGTTTTCGAGTTGGGCAATTTTTGCTTCCAGGTGGCCTTGTGCATCTTTGGCCGCATCATATTCTGCATTTTCACTCAAGTCGCCTTTATCGCGGGCTTCTGCAATCTGTTTTGCAATGCTGCTCCTGCCTTTGGTTTTTAGGGTGGCCAATTCGTTGGTCAACCTATCCAACCCTTCTTTGGTGTAGTAAGAAATTTTTTTGCTCATAACATTTGTGTTTTGGTTTAACCGCTTCATCGCATCAAATCTTCTCAGGGTTCAAAAAAGAAACAACGGCCTCCGGTAGGAGCCGTTGTTTTACTATGCAAAAATAATTTTTTTATCGGTTAATTCAAATCAGGCGTCCACCAGTTCGGGAACGGAAATTTTTACTTGCTCTAAAATTTCATCATCAAACTTGGCGAGGTACAATGTTTTTGCCTTCACCAATTGATCAATCGTTAACCCTTTGGCTCCCCTTAAATCGGCTTTGTACAAACTCGCGTTCTCAAAGTCAGCACCCATTAAATAGCTTCCCGATAAATTGGCCTCCATCAGAAAAGCATTTTTAAAATTTGTTTTGATCAGAAAGGCATTTTCAAAATGTGCCTTGATCAAAAACGCATCTTTAAAATTGGCACCATTGGCGTAGGCAGCGCTTAGGTTTGCCTGGTTCAAGTTTGAGTTTTCAAGGTTTGTTTGGTTCAGCCTGGAACTTTCCAAATTTGTTTCTATCATGGATGCGTTGGATATGTTGGCTGAGTTGAGGTTCGATCCTTTCAGGTTTACATAGTTTAGGTTGGTGCGCGCAAGAAAACAATTCACTAAGTTGATTTCATTTATTTTATGACGGTTTAACCGCTTAATATTACCTACCGTTCTCAAGGCCGCTTCGTCCGATTCCCACAACCGGAAGTCGTCAATCTCATCGCGGTAGTTTCTTATCCGTTGCCGTATCTCACCATTTTGATTGAGCCAGAAAATTAAAATACCGATGACGGCAATATCGAATATCATTCCATGCGCCTCTACTAATATTTGCGGCCAAAAATTTGCAAAGTCAGCTATATAATACTGCAAACTAAGGCTCATCACCAGAATACTGACGAATAGCAGCACAAGGGAGGTGGTAAGAATAGGTTTTTCGATTATGTCGTGGACCTTGTTCTGGATTCTATTTTTTATTCGATCGATCGTTGACATCGTATGGGCTGCTGGGAAAATGCGGGTTGGTTGTTGAAATAAATTTTAACCAAGATAACCTGATTTTCGGTGGTTTAGCTCTGCAATAAAAACAAAAACATTACATGGGTCTTGTAATGTTTTTGTTTGATATGATAATGGCACTAATAACCTCTAAGCTACTTGGCCGCAAAGCGCTTGGCCACCTCATTCCAGTTTATCACGTTCCAAAATGCCGCACAATAATCTGGCCTGCGGTTCTGATAGTTCAAATAGTAGGCATGCTCCCACACATCCAATCCTAAAATAGGGGTTCCTTTCACTTCGGCAATATCCATGATTGGATTGT
>JAYVAI010000010.1:0-16056 GCA_043751075.1 Cyclobacteriaceae bacterium
ATCATCCGCAACGAAGAGTTGGTTTTGATTGCCGCAGAAATAGCCGCGCAACAAAATGACGTCACCAATGCGCAGAAGTACATCAACATTGTAAGAACTGCCGCAGGCTTGCCCAATTACTCTGGTGCCACTACGCAGGCCGCTCTGATTGATGCAATCCTGAAAGAACGCATGTATTCTTTGTTCTATGAAGGCCACCGTTGGGTTGATATGAGAAGGTATGATAAACTTTCCCAAATTCATTTGCCGGTAGCCGCTATGAAAGTGCTTGTGCAACTTGAGCGCCCCGTAGCTGAAGTAAACTGGGATATTGCAAACCCTAATTGATACTTTGCTTAATGAATTCCGTTATTCAGACCTTTGCGCCTTTGCGCCCTTGCGTGAGATTTGGACTTTATGGACAGACTCTAACTAATTAAAAAAAGGCTGCTGCAAAATGGCAGCCTTTTTTTTCACTTCCCTAAATCATTTTTTCCATCACCAACAAAGTGTATTTGCCCACCACTTTTTCGCCATCCATTTTTTTGTATCCTAATGACGAATAAAAATCCTCCAAATACGCGTGGGGGGTAAGTGTCAATTTTCTCAAACCCTTTTTTCTTGCTATTGCTTCAAGCTCCAACAAAATCAATTTTCCTATCCCCTGGCTGCGATAGGTTTCTACAACAGCAATCCTCGATACGATTCCTGTATCTCCTCGCACCGTAAGCCGCCCTGTTCCAACAAAAATTGGGTTGGCTCCTTCTGTCATCCCCAACAGATGAATGCTTTGCTCCTCGTCATCATCCAGGTCCATTTCCTTGGGAATGCCTTGTTCAACTATAAAAACTTTCGTTCGGATTTCCCTTGCCGCCTGGATTTCCTTTTTTGTTATGGCTATCTTAAAAATAATTTTTTTCATGGGTTTAGATTTATGATTAGGCCTATTGATGTACTACTGTTTTGTGTTTGGGACTAATCCTACTTTGTCAAGTTCTAAATTTACGATAAGATCAAAACGGATAATCAAAGTCCTGAAAGAAAGTCACTGCTCTCTTTCTCGCCTTAGCGAAGCGATGACATTTTCATTAAATTGTCATTCCGGGCGAGGGGAGAATTTTTTTTAAATTGGTTCACAAGCAAACGAGACCCTGCCTACCGGACAGGCAGGCCGAAATCCCGTTAAGGTTTGCGCCAATCTTTTTTACCGGGATCGCGGGTCGAGAAGAATATTCTCAATAGTGATAAAGGTTGAGCACCCTCGCCCGCGATGACATTTTCATTAATTGGAAGTAACATGACAAAGTAGGACTAAAATACAAAGCGATGAGCAATGACTTTCTTCCCCTCAATGGCACCGATCACATCGAATTTTATGTGGGCAATGCAAAGCAGGCATCTTTATTTTATCAGCATTGTTTGGGCTTTGAGCTGATAGCCTATGCAGGCCCCGAAACGGGAATAAGAGATCGCGCTTCGTACGTGCTGAAACAGAACAAAATCCGTTTTGTGCTTACCACCAGCCTTGCGCCTGATTCTGAAATTGCCGAACATGTGCGCAAGCATGGCGATGGTGTAAAAGTGTTGGCCCTTTGGGTGGACGATGCAGCTAAATCGTTCAACGAAACCACAGCCCGTGGCGCAGAGGCAGCAAGCACACCAAAGAAAATCAGTGATGAATTTGGAGAAGTTACAGTTGCCTCCATTAAAACTTATGGGGAAACCTGGCACACTTTCGTGGAAAGAAAAAATTACACGGGGCCATTTTTGCCGGGTTACAAAGCGGTGAAAAGTACTTTTGAAATAAATCCCATCGGCCTTCTCCATGTTGACCATTGTGTTGGCAATGTAGAGTTGGGCAAGATGGATTATTGGGTTGACTTCTATGAAAAGGTGATGGGCTTTAAGCTGCTGATTACTTTTGACGACAAAGATATTTCCACAGAATACAGCGCGCTAATGTCCAAAGTGGTTTCGAATGGCAATGGGTATATCAAGTTTCCAATCAACGAACCCGCCTCGGGGAAAAAGAAATCCCAGATAGAAGAATATCTTGATTTTTATAATGGGCCCGGTGTGCAGCATATTGCCATCGCTACCGATGACATTATTTTCACCGTGGGCGAATTGCGCAAACGTGGAATTGAATTTTTGAAAGTGCCCGATGTATATTATGATGAAGTGAGCGACCGTGTTGGTAAAATCAATGAAGACATTCAAGAACTTAAAAAATTGAATATCCTCATTGATCGCGATGAAGAAGGATATTTGCTTCAGATATTTACCAAGCCGGTGCAAGACCGCCCCACGCTATTTTTTGAAATCATAGAACGCAACGGGGCAAAATCTTTTGGCAAAGGAAATTTCAAGGCATTGTTCGAAGCCATTGAATTGGAACAAGGGCTGAGGGGAAATCTTTAAACAAGAATTTCCCCTATTTAAACCTACTTTGTCATATTCTATACAATGAGGTTAAATGCGATCATCAAGAGATAAGTACCTAAAGAATGTCACCCTCTCTTTTTATGGATTTCAGATATAAATGCAAAGCATGAGCTTAAAATTAAGTACAAAGTTTCAACCGAGCGTCACCCTCTCCTCTGGAGAGGGTCGGGGTGAGGTTTTAAAAGCAG
This sequence comes from Cyclobacteriaceae bacterium, assembly GCA_043751075.1. Classification (GTDB taxonomy): domain Bacteria; phylum Bacteroidota; class Bacteroidia; order Cytophagales; family Cyclobacteriaceae; genus ELB16-189. Next base: position 2,613 of record JAYVAI010000010.1, read on the forward strand.
AGTTAATTGGGAGTGTCTTGATGGGAGATCATTTGCCCGACTCTGACCTCACCCCTAACCCCTCTCCAGAGGAGAGGGGAACGCTCGATTTCAATTTGTGTGTAAACATGACAAAGTGCGATTAATCATTTTTTAAAATACAGACGCGTGATAAAAATCCCCACTCGATCTGTCTCGCCTCCATCGCTCTCCACCGCGCTGGACACGAACATCAACTGCCAACCGTCTTTCACCAAGTCATTTATCTTAGATGAAATCATGGCATCATTGGAGGCAATGTTTTGGAAATTTATACCAGCCAAACTATAAAAGTTCAGCAGCTTGGTCTCACCAAAATTGTCGATCTTAAGTTCAGAGCGTTTCACGTCACCCTGATCACTCTCCTGGCCATTGGTGCGCTCGGTGGTGAACTGTTTATAATCAACCACTTGCTTTGAGTCAATCATCCTGGATCGACCTATGCCAGCCGGCACTATTGATTCAACAATGGTGACCACTTTAAATTCCTGTGCACTTGCAGCAGCGACTGAAAACACGATCGCCACAATCAATAATAATTTCATTTTCATAATTTATAGATTTTATATTTGCCTTTAGAACGTAAACTATGGTATTAGGATTTATAAATTCTTAAAATATTGATAATGGATACTCTTTTGAATACCGCCACGAAGAAAGCGCAGGCCTGGCTGAACAGTAGCATCATTGATCGGGAATCGAAGCAGGCGATTGAAGGCCTGCTGAACGATAGCAACACTAAACTTTTGATTGACAGTTTCTATAAAGAACTGGAATTTGGCACAGGCGGCCTTCGTGGTGTAATGGGTGTTGGCTCTAACTGCATGAACAAATACACCGTGGGCGCGGCCACACAAGGCCTGGCCAATTATCTAAAGAAAACTGTTTCGGGCGAAATAAAAATTGCCATTGCCTACGACAGCCGTAACAACAGCAAATATTTCGCGCAGATAACAGCCGATGTTTTTTCGTCCAACGGCATTTCGGTTTTTCTTTTTCCTGAACTAAGGCCTACACCTCTTTTATCCTTTGCCATTCGCTATTTAAAATGTCATTCGGGCGTTGTGCTCACGGCCTCTCACAATCCTAAAGAATACAATGGCTACAAAGCCTATTGGGCAGACGGTGCGCAATTGGTTCCTCCGCACGACAAGAACGTGATAGAAGAAGTGAGTGCTATTGGAGGTTTTGAAAATATTAAATTCAAAGCCGACACATCCAAAATAAAAATAATTGGCACTGAGGTAGAGGATGCCTATTATGAAGAAGTCAAGAAACTCATTCCCAATAAAAGTGCCATCGCCCGCCAATCGGCAATCACAATGGTTTATAGCAGCATACACGGTGCAGGCATCACCATGGTGCCGGAATGTTTGAAGCGATTAGGGTTTACAAATCTCAAAGTAGTGGAAGAGCAACGGATACCCGATGGAAATTTCCCCACAGTCCGCTCGCCTAATCCGGAAGAGCAATCTGCCATGGCCCTTGCATTGCAACTGGCAAAAAAAGAAAATGCCGAATTGGTGATGGCCACGGACCCTGACACCGACCGGGTTGGCTTTGGAATAAAAAATGATGGGGGTGATTTCTTCTTGCTGAATGGCAATCAGGCATTCAGTTTAATGATGTGGTTTATCATGAAAAACTTGAGTGAGAGCGACCGTAAAAACGGATATATAGCAAAAACAATTGTCACCAGCGAGTTGGTTGATGCCATAGCCAATCGCCTCGGCATTGATTGCCACAACACGCTCACGGGCTTTAAATACATTGCCGAGCTGATGGGAGAAATGGAAGGAAAAAAGAAATTTATTGCCGCAGGCGAAGAAAGCTATGGCTATATGGTTGGCGACTTTGTGCGCGACAAAGATGCGGTGTCGGCCTGCGCGTTTTTTGCGGCATTGGCAGCTTCGGCCAAAGATGAAGGGCACACTCTATTTGATTGGTTGGTTCAAATGTATAGCGACTTCGGATATTATAAGGAAGGGTTGATCAACCTTGTGAGAAAAGGCGCGGAGGGCGAGCAGCAGATCAAAGACATGATGGATAAATTCAGGAACAACCCGCCAAAAGAATTGACTGGCAAAAAAGTAGTCAGGGCATTGGATTACAAAACACAGGTTGAGAAAAATTTTATTGCCAACACAACATCGCCCATCCCTCTGCCCAAATCAGATGTGTTGCAATTTTATTTGGAAGATGGTAGCAAAATATCGGTGCGGCCTTCAGGCACAGAACCTAAGATCAAATTTTACATTAGTGTGAACACGAAGCTGAATTCGAAAGCGGAGTTTAAGAAAGTGAGCGAGGGGTTGGATTCAAAAATCAAGGCGATTGAAATAGAGTTAATGCATTGATGGGTTGCACCTGCCTACCGGCAAGGCAGGCGCAAAGGCCGCAAAGTTAAAACCATATTATTCTTTATCATCTTAGCAAGATTATTCAAAAACCGTTAAGCTAAAGGCAATGCATTCCTTAGCGTTCTTTGCGCCTTTGCGTTCAAAAGTGCATTCCTTTGCCTGGAAACATTTTGTGCCTAATTTTACACCTCGTTACCATGAAGAAAGTTGCTTTTTATACGCTGGGCTGCAAACTCAATTATTCCGAGACCTCCACCATCTCACGAAAGTTTGAGGAGAAAGGATACCTGAAGGTGGAGTTTCACGACAAGCCCGATATTTTCATAATCAACACCTGCTCGGTCACCGAAAATGCGGATAAGAAATGCCATAAGATTGTGCGCGAAGCCCGCAGCATTTCGCCCGATGCTTATGTGGCCATCATAGGATGTTATGCCCAACTTAAGCCAAAAGAAATTTCAGAAATACCTGGCGTGGATGCCGTGTTGGGTGCCGCAGAAAAATTCAGGTTGGTAGAATTATTGGATGGATTTGTTAGGCCCGAAAAACCCGAAATATTTGCATCCGAAATTGGGCTTGTGGATACGTTTAACTCTTCCTACTCGCTTCACGACCGCACCCGCACGTTTCTGAAAGTTCAGGATGGATGCGATTACTCTTGTTCGTTTTGCACGATACCTCTTGCGCGAGGTTCAAGCCGCAGCGACACCATTTCGAACATTGTGAAAACCGCAGGAGAAATTGCCCACACCGGGGTAAAAGAAATTGTGATCACGGGCGTGAACACCGGTGATTTCGGTTTGCAAGAAGGCCAGCGCACAGAAAGGTTTATTGACTTAGTAAAAGCATTGGATAACGTGGAAGGGATAGAACGCTTTCGCATTTCCTCCATAGAACCAAATTTGCTTACCGATGACATTGTAGAATTTGTGGCTTCATCACAGCGGTTTGTTCCTCACTTTCATATCCCTTTGCAATCAGGATCGGATAAAATCTTGAAGCTCATGCGCAGGCGCTACCAGCGCGAGGTATATACAAGCCGGGTGGAAAAAATAAAATCACTCATGCCCCACTGCTGCATTGGCGTAGATGTGATTGTGGGGTTTCCGGGGGAAACACGTGAAGACTTTTTGGAAACCTATCAGTTTCTAAATGAACTCAACATCTCTTACCTGCACGTGTTCACCTATTCCGAAAGGGAAAACACATTGGCCGCCACCATGCCCAATGCTGTTTCCAAAAAAGAAAGAAATGAACGGTCGCGCATGCTGCATATTTTGTCGGATAAGAAGCGGAGGTTTTTTTATGAGCAACAGCTGGGCACCACACACACTGTGCTCTTTGAAAATGATATTGACGATGGGATGATGCACGGGTTTACGGAAAACTACATTCGCGTGGCAGCAAAGTATGATCCCATGCTCATCAACGAAATGAAAACCGTGGTGCTGACTTCAATCAATGGCAAAGGCCACGTGGAGGCAATGGAATCAGATGTAGAGATATTGGTGCATTAGCATTTTCATTGTGGAGACACTTAAATCTTGAACAAAGTCCGGGGCATGGTTCAAATTTTAAAACTAAACTTCTTGTACTTCTTGTGGTTAGAAAATTATCAGTTCGCAATCAAATCAAATTCCCATAGCTAAAGTTTGGGCAGAGCATAAGGTATATCAAGGCCTATCTTTTCCAATCATATCAAGTGTTGGAAACTCACCCTTTGCCCGCTTAGCTTCTGATTGCTTTCTTAAGATTTCAATCTCTGCTTTGAATTGTTTGACCAGGCCCTTGAATGCTGGGTCCTCTTTTATACTTTCAAATAATGGATCCTTCTCCATCCACTCTTGCAATCCATCGGTGGGTTTCCACTTGCTTAAAGCCTCCAATGCTTTTTGTTTTTCCCCTAAAAAGCTAAAGGCTCGTGCCATGCCATAGTTCGGATATTGATACTCTCTATCTTCTTTAATGGTGGCAAGTGCTTCGTTTTCCTTCCCTAATTTTCTAAGTACGTAAGCATAGTTTATTTTATGATTTGTATAATATTTTGTTATGTCGCTTGATCGCGAAAAAAATTGGGCGTAAGCCTTTTCCGATTTTTCAAACTCCCTCATTAGTAAATAGACCCAACCAAGTAAGGCTAGCCCTTCACCTTCGTTGCGGATGGATAAGGACATAGCTGTTTGTAGCATCCCATTATAGTTTCCTCTCACCATTTGTATTTTAGCCTTCTGTTCTAAAAACAACAGGTTATCCGGTGCAAGCAATAAAGCGGCATTTGTAAACTCTTCTGCCAGGGCTGGTTCACCAACACATAAATATGACAGAGCACTATTGAACAGCAGCCATTCATGACCACGTGTTCTTTCCTTATTAAGGCCCTCATTGAGCGTTGACAACGCCTTCAAATGATCGCCCTTTCTTGCATAAAAACGCGCCAGGGTATTGAAATAAAACTGATGCGGGTCCAATTGAATTGCCTTCTCTATGTTCGCTAAGGCCTTATCATACTCTTTGGCATTCAGGTAAAATAGTCCCAAATTTTCGTAGCTGTCAGGAAGTTCCGGATCAAGTTCGATGGCCTTATTGAGGAGCATCAAAATCGAATCGTTGGTCATTTCAATAGTACCTTCACCTTTTACACTGGCACGGGCAAGCATGGCATAACCCAAAGCAAACTCAGGATCTTTGCGTATCGCCTCCTTATAAAGACCAGCCGCAATATTGATGTCAGCATTTTCCCAATGCTTCCAATAATTTTCATGGTACTCCATACCTCTTAAGTACAAGTCCCACGCTTCAAGGTTTTTGGTAGGTATTTTTTGTACCCTCTTCTTTTGTGAGCTTCCCAACTTGATGTTCAGCTCGGATGTTATGTTCAAAGCAATCTCACTTTGAATTTTAAAAATGTTCTCAAACTTTTCGTTGTACTCTTTAAACCACAAGTGCTCATCGGTTTGGGTATTTATGAGTTGAACAATAATGCGGATGTCGTCTTTATATTTTTGGGCACTGCCTTCAAGAATGTATTGCACATTGAGTTCTTCACCCATTTCCAGAATGGTTTTGTCGGAGCCGGCATATTTCTCTACCGATGACCGTGACCGCACTTTCAAATTTTGAATTCCATGCAGGTGGTTGATAAGCGCATCGGCCACGCCTTCGGCAAAATACTTTCCTTCCTGGTCGTTCCCAATCAGCTTAAATGGAATTACGGCAATTGATTTTTCTAAAGCCCCGTCTTTCCCGGTGGATGGAAACAATTTCGGATAAAAAAAGTAAGCGGCAAGTGCCAGCAATAACACCGAAGCGATCGCAATCAACGGTTTTTTGTTTCCTGCTGCTTTGGTGGTTGGCTGTTGGTCAATTTTTGTTCGGGAAGATTGAGGGTTAGGATTCTTAATGGCCGTAATAATTTCCTTGATGGCATTGGCCACTTTGTTTACCTGGTCGCGATAGAAAGTTTTATTCGAATTCTCCTCGCGTTTGTCGCTTACAGTCAAAGGCCGATTGACCCCGCTTGATTTAAAAATAAATTCAATTGCCATCAACGCTCCGCCTAATTCATTTTCCAAAAGTGTTTTATCATCCGCATCAAGTTCATGGATTTTGATTGGGAGGATGCGGCTCGCCACATTGCCATTGCTCAACTTAATATCCCTTCCAAACTGATCTTCCTTGGCTAATTTATTGAACGCCACAAACTCATGCTGCCATGCAAAGGATTTTGGATCGCAATAGGTTTGAGAGATGATTGGGATGAAGATGAGGCACTTTAGTTGTCCTTCGAGGCTCTTGTCCACGTTGTGGGTTTCGAGGAGGCCATCATGGGGATTTTTGTCGAAGTAGATGGATAGGGGTTCTTTGAGTGTGCCACGTAGTTCTTTCTCTAAGTTTTGAACAAAATCACTTACCCAGCCATCGAGATTATCGTTGTGGCGATAGGAGATGAAGAGGTCGTATTGGAAGGTGGGGATGAGGGAGGGCATAAGTCAAAGATAATTAATGGCAGCATACCTTTTACTTAATCTGTGGGCAAGTTGCTTTTCATTCTGCGGGCCAGTCATAATCAATAAGGGTTCTTATTTTCCTTCGCATTTCCTGATAACCCGGATTGCTTTCCGCAAACAACATGGTATTGCTTTTCAACAATAACAATACTAACCTTGGGTCACGTTTTGCAAAGGCAATTTCAAAGTTTGCCAGTGCCTGATCGTGTGCTCCTGCACGTGCATAATCAAATACCAGACTAACCGGAGAAAAATAGTGCCCTCGGTCAATAGCATCCATTTGCTTCTCTTTTATTTCTTCAATCAACCAGTCATTTTTACCCTCTTTGTAATACCTTGCTAAGGCAAGATCTCCTGCATGCCCAGCCGCTGAAATTGCTTCATCACGTCTGCCCAGGTACCAATAGTATCTTGCCAATAGCCTGTGAATATTTTTTTGTTCTTCCGGATCATAAGAAAACGCTTCAATCCTTTGCTTAGTTGAGCGGATAGCCTCTTCGGGATTAATCATCATATTGAGTCTATTATAAGGACCTTGAAAATCGAACCCAGACATTTCAGACCCTTTATTATAAATCCTCAACGCCTCTTCGTAACGGCCTGTCATCTCTAACATATTGGCCAGCCATCCATAACCATTGTCATGTTTTGGATTTAAATGAATCGCCTTCCTGAGCATTTTTTCGGATTCTCTAAAATTGAATGTGTTTCGATACCAGCCACCCAATGAAGTATAAACATCTGCTGAATTTGGATCCAGTTGAATAGCCTTATCGATATACTTCCTGGCCAAAGGCAATACTCTAGCCGGATCTTCCGTACCGCGACCTGATTGATCGAGATAGGAATTGGCCAGGGAAGTATACGCCCTTGTAAAGCCGGAATCTAATTGCATGGCCTTGTTAAAGTAATGTATTGAATTAATAAGGGATAATCTTGTTGATTTCTCCTGTTCAAATTTTCCTTTGAGATAAAGGTTGTAGGCTTGAGGGTTTAATGTAATGATTTGATTTAACAGAGTGGATTCATTTTCTGAAAGCGTTGTTCTTAACACGGTGGCGATAGCCGTGGCTACCTCACGTTGAATAGAGAAAATATCTTTCATAGGCCTGTCGTAGGATTCTGCCCATAAATGTTCATCGGTTTCAGCCTTGATCAACTGAGCCGTGATCCGCACCTGGTCACCTGATCGTTGCACACTTCCTTCAAGTATAACGGATACACCCAGTTCCTTTCCAATCTCTTTCAATGATTTTGGATTTTTCTTGTACTGCATAACGGAAGTGCGGGAGATGACTTTGAAGGACTTTATTTTTGCTAATTGTGTAATAATATCTTCCGTAAGCCCGTCACTAAAATATTCTTGTTCCTTGTCGCTGCTCATGTTTACAAAGGGCATAACCGCAATGGATTTGTCACGAATGTCGGGTTGATCGTTGTTGGTTGTTAGTTGCTGGTAGCTGAAATAGCCTGCAATGAGCAACAAAATAAGAACGATTGAAGCGATTAGAGATTTTCTATTTCGAGGCGACTTAGTTGTTAATTGATTGTTGTTGGTTGTTCGTGTACTTTGAGTAATTGGATTTTTTAGTGAACTGACTATTTCCTTGATGGCATTCGCCACTTTGTTAACCTGATCGCGGTAGAAAGTTTTGTTCAAATTGTCTTCACGCTTATCGGTTGAAGTCAAGGGGCGATTAACACCACTCGACTTAAAAGTAAACTCAATTGCTCTCAATGCTCCGCCCAATTCATTTTCCAAAAGCGTTTTATCATCCGCATCAAGATCATGAATTTTTATAGGAAGAATCCTGCTCGCTACATTTCCATTGCTCAATTTAGTATCTCTTCCAAACTGATCTTCCTTCGCCAGTTTATTAAACGCGCAAAATTCATGTTGCCAGGCAAAGGACTTTGTATCGCAATAGGTTTGCGAGATGATGGGGATGAAGAGGAGGCACTTTAATTTTCCTTCCAGGCTCTTATCTACGTTATGGGTTTCGAGCAGGCCATCGTGGGGGTTTTTGTCGAAGTAAATCGTGAGGCTGTCTTTGAGTGTGCTGCGCAGTTCTTTCTCTAAGTTTTGAACAAAGTCCGTTACCCAGCCATCCAAGTTATCATTGTGGCGGTAGGAGATGAAGATGTCGTATTCGAAGGTGTGAACTATAGAGGGCATTGAGTAAAGATAATTTTTTGCATCTTTCGTTAATCAAACTTTTTCAATATGGCAATAAAGCGAGGATGATTGCGGATAGGGTCAAGCGCAGGTTCAACTTTAATGCCACTTGAAAGCCCGCCCTCACGCGCCATGTAGGACTTTTCAATGTAATCCAAGGCTAAGTCATACTCTTTTCTTAAACATTGAAGCGTAGCGAGCGAATAGTTAATCGAGCCGAACGCATTGAGTTTGAATAACGCTAAATTTTCATCCGAAGTTTTCTTGTCTCCTTTTGCAAAGCTAAGGACACATTCAACAAAAGCTTTATCGGCAACCGATGAATTCATATCTAATCGGACACTGTCATATTGCCCCATCATTAAATAGTTCATGGTGAAATAACTTCGCAGTCCAATATAGTTAGGACTGACTTCTATCAATTTTCTTCCTACACGATTTGAGCTATCGTATTGCTTCATATAATAATAGACACCATTCAGATTATCGTAAGCTCTGGCTTGCAGCGGATCGGCTGCAATGGCCATCTTTGCAAAAACCAATGCCTGATCAAGCAAACCTAAAGAAGTATAGATGTTGCACAGGTTTCTTAGAACACGCGCATCCTTAGGATAAAGAAAAAATGCTTTATCGATTATTCTTTTAGCTGTTTTATGATCAAATCTATCCCGGCTACTAACGGCTTCATTCACCAATGCATCTGAGTTAAGCGAATCGAGTTGCAGGGCCTTGCGATTAAAGCTTTCAAATGATACCCTATCATTTCCAATATACGTTATGGCATAGTAGGCCCAAACTACGGCATGAGTTGAGTCAATATTTAAAGATTGTTTAAAGAAATCTCTGGCCCGAGAAAAGTCTCCCTCCGAATTGCGATCATAATAAAACCGCCCGGTTTGATATAGCTTCATGGCTTCATCATTCCAAACTTCCGTCTTCTCAGAAGAAAGGTTGGGCGATAAAGTAACTTTCAGCGCAGCGGCAATGGCCGAGGCTATCTCATCCTGGATACTGAAAATATCAGCAGGCTTACGGTCAAATGTTTTAGACCACAAGTGGGCTCCATCTTCTGTTCTAATTAATTGAGCCGTAACCCGAATGAGTTTATCCGATTTGCGCACGCTGCCCTCCAGTATGGTTGCCACATCCAGTATTTTACCGATGGTGCGCAAGTCTTCATTCTTGCCTTTAAACTGAAAAGAAGAGGAGCGGGCTATTACTTTTATATCGCCTGACTGGGCCAACACATTGATGATTTCCTCTGCAACGCCATCACCAAAATATTCCTGGTCGTGGTTAGGGCTCATGTCCGCAAAGGAGAGCACGGCAATGGATTTATCGAGTGGGGTTGGTTGGTCGTTATTCGTTGATCGTTGTTGGTAGAAGAAATAGCTGATGGCTATTAATAAGAGTAAAATGAATGAAGCAAGGAGGGCTTTTCTATTTCGCTTAGGTATGGTTGTTCGTTGCTCGTTGATGGTTGTTCGTTGTGCTTGAGCTGTTGGGTTCTTGAGTGCTGTAATTATTTCCTTTATCGCATTGGCTACCTTGTTAACCTGATTTCTATAATCTGTTTTATTTAGATTGTCGATTTTACTATCAGTAGATTTTAATGGCCTGTTAACTCCGGCTTCTTTGTAGATAAACTCAATTGCCCGAAGCACTCCGCCAATTTCATTTTCGATGAGAGATTTATCCTCTACATCCAGATCATGAATTTTAACAGGAAGAATTCGGCTCGCCACGTTGCCATTACTAAGTTTAATATCTCTTCCAAACGACCTCACCCCAGCCTGTCCGGCAGGCAGGCCCGGCCCCTATCCATCCCGATAGCTATCGGGAGAGAGGGGAGCGTCCTCATTGCACATTCGGTTGAACGCCACAAACTCATGCTGCCAAGCAAAAGATTTTGTATCGCAATAGGTTTGCGAGATGATGGGGATGAAAATCAAACATTTTAATTTTCCTTCGAGGCTCTTGTCCACGTTGTGGGTTTCGAGCAGGCCATCATGGGGATTTTTGTCGAAGTAGATGGAGATGTCTTCCTTAAAAGTGGCTTCGAGTTCCGTCTTTAAAGCACTTACAAACTCAGTAACCCAATGATCGCCCTTATTGTCCTTGTGACGATAGGAGATGAAGATGTCATATTCGAAGGTGGGAACTATAGAAGCCATTGTTTAAAAATAGTAATTACTTGTTATTCTCTCCTAGTACCCGATACTGATTAACAAGTCTATTGACCTATTTAATCTTTAGTGTGACAACCGGGAATCGATGATAATTCTCCTTCTCGTATTGAGTTGGATTGATCCCTGCTTCTCTTAATCGGGCTGATAAATTTGTCCTGTTCATAAAAATCAAGCGCTTTTTGAAATTCCCCGCGGTGAACAAACTTACGCGAATAAAGTGATGGTAGGCAAGTGGTACGGATAGGTGTTATATTTACCTGCCGGCATAACATTTTATAGCGTGAATATGGACTTCTTCAAAGATCCTTCCACTATTGTCATTGAAAAAAGAAAGGTTATCCATTATTTATTGAATGTTGCTCACCCTGATGGTAGGGGCAAAGCAAAACTCCTGATCCGATGTGGTTTTCATCCGGAAAATTGGGAAGATTTTGTTAAAAGTGTGATTGAATATACAAAGGGCGCAAAAGTTATTTCAGAAGTGGAAACACCATTTGGCAGGAAAATTATCTTGGAAGGAAACTTAGAAACACCATCCGGTAAGAAGTTGTTCATAAAATCAGTTTGGATTGTTTCCTTGAAATCACCGATATTAGTAACACTATTTCCAGCAAAAAAATGATAAAAGAATTTGACCGGGTAGTTTTAACGGCTGACATCCCAGCCAAAAAGCTTAAGAAGGGTGATGTTGGTACTGTGGTTATGATCCATCCTAAAGTTGTGTTGGGCACCTCTGTGGCCAGTGGCTTTGAAGTGGAATTTTTTACCCTGAATGGAAAGACGCTCACGGTTGAGACACTATTGCCCAATCAAATCAGGCCAGCAAAGACCAACGAAGTTGCTCATGTCAGGGAAGTGGCTTGAGTTCCCGATTGCCTAATTTATTCTTCATTACCATTTAGTGCACGTTGTGGGTTTCCAATAAACCATCGTGAGGATTTTGTCGAAGTAAATGGTGAGGGGTTCTTTGATGGTGCCGCGTAGTTCTTTTTCTAAGTTCTGAACAAAGTCAGTCACCCAGCCATCAAGGTTATCGTTGTGGCGGTAGGAGATGAAGATGTCGTATTCGAAGGTGGGGATGAGGGCGGGCATTGGATAAAGGTAGATATTTTGATATTTTGAATGTTCCTAATCTACATTTTATCGGCACAAATTTCTTTATCTTTGGGTATGAACAAGAAATTCCAATTCACGGCAGTGATTGAAAAAGAAGGGGATGGGTATGTCTCACTTTGTCCCGAACTGGATGTGGCCAGTCAAGGTGATACTGTGGAAGAGGCATCTGCCAACCTTAAGGAAGCTGTGGAGCTTTTTTTTCAAAGCGCGTCAATTAAGGAAATCAGTGAGAGGCTGCACGAAGAAGTTTTTGTTACACGTATGGAAGTAGCCATTGGGTAAGCTAAAAATCCTATCGGGCAGAGATGTCTGCAAAATATTGGCAGGCAATGGATTTTTGCAAGTCCGTCAAAAAGGTAGCCACATCATCATGCAATTAAAAACGATAGACTCGACCATTACAGTTCCAGTACCTGATCATAAAGAAATCCGAATGGGTACGCTGCAATCCATCATCAGGCAATCGGGTTTGCCAAAATCACTTTTTGAGAATTAGGGAGGTTATCGTTGTGGCGGTAGGAGATGAAAATGTCGTATTGGAAGTTGAGGATGTGGGAGGGCATTAGTCAAAATATTCAAATAAGTTGTTTGATGAACTCCCGAATGTGAACATATTATGGCGTAAAAGATGAAGACTTGTCCACCGTAGTGAAACACAGGGGATGCCTTGCTCGAAACCCGGAACTAAGAAATCCACCATCATTTTGGCAAATTCAGTTTGTCAATGAATGCACTGAACTCCGAATCAAAAACTGATATGAATAGCAAGCCGGCATTTTTTTCCTCATACGCTTTTATGATCATTTCTTTAGCCTCTGCCGCCTTACCTATGGCAAACGCTGCTTGGCCTAAATTAAAAGGCGCTATATATTCATTCGCCCTGCGGTTATTAAGTTCAGCGTACAATTCAACGGCCCTTTCTTTTTCGCCAGCTTTCATTAATAATTCACAAAGGCTTGCTACCAGGTTTTGATGCCTGCCTGTTAGTACCAATCCCTTTTCCAACGTCTCGATGGCCTCGGATTTTCGATTTAATGTCCATAAGCAGCGGGCTTTCCAATCTATCAGTAACACCGATGTTTTATTTATCTCCAAACCTTTCTCGAAATATTCCAGTGCTTCTTTTGGTTTTTTCTGCGCATACTTAACTCCAGCAATGTTCCCATAAATCACAAAATACAATGGGTCATGTTTTATTGCCTCAAAGCAAATTTCAATCGCCTTGTCCTTTTCGTTTTCAATAAATTGAAAGTAATTACCCATTACCGCAGTTGCTAAAGTATTGTTGGGGTTTAGCTCGAGTGCCCTGCCGAGGTTAGCTTTGGCTTTTGGTCCATTCCTTTCAAAATTAACTTCTATAAAACCAAGGGCTGTATAGGCATCAGATGACCGCGGGTCTAATTGTATTGCCGCGTTCGCATACTTCTTACCCTCTTCAATTCCATACAAGGTTGGTATCATGTAATAATAACTCATGATTACATAATTAAGTGCCAATGCTGCCTGTGCCTGGCTAAATGTTGAATCGGCTTTGATGGATTGCTTAAATAAATCAAGCCCTTTAATAAGTCCTTCGCC
>JAYVAI010000011.1:0-5780 GCA_043751075.1 Cyclobacteriaceae bacterium
AAATACCTCTTGTATAAATATGAAGATGATTGGACAACCAACCAGGCCAAAAGGGCCGCGGTGCTTTTTGAAAAATACCCGCTCTTGAAATCGGTTTATAAACTAACGCTGGGCTTTCGCAACATTTATAAAAACACTTCCAAGGCCATGGCCCAAACTCAATTCAATGAATGGAAAGAAAAGGTAGCCGCCATGAAAATAAATGAATTCAATACCGTTGTGAACTCCATCGAATACCACTTGGACAACATCCTGAACTTCTTTGACAACAGGAGCACCAATGCCAATGCCGAGTCCTTCAACTCCAAGATAAAAGGCTTTAGGGCAAACCTAAGGGGCGTGACAGATGTGAAGTTCTTCCTCTTTAGGTTAGAAAAACTGTTTGCTTAATGAGCTTACTCCCCAGAAAATGAATGTGACCCCATATCTCATATCTTAAATCTTAAATCTGATAACTACCTTTGCTGTGATGAGATTGCCCCTGATGATTTTGTTGGCACTTGCACCCTTCGCACTTTTCGCACAAGGGTTCACGCGCTATTCCTACCACGATGCCGAAAAAAAGAACCTGAAGGAAATCTATCAGGTAAGAGATACCGTGCGCAACATCCTTCAAGGCCGCTACATCTCGTATTTTCTCAATGGCAACATGGAATCCAAAGGGCAATTTGTAAACAACGAAACAACCGGGGTGTGGGAGTTTTATTACGAAAGCGGCAATCTTAAAATGCGTGGGGTGTTGCGGCAAAATTCAAACTATGGGCTTTGGGAATATTTTTATGAGAGCGGCCAGAAAAGTATGGATGGCACCATCGACAATAAAAAGCGCGAGGGCATTTGGAAGATTTATTATGAGAGCGGTGAAGTGAAGGAGATAGGCGAATATGTAAACAATATGCGTTCTGGTTTTTGGGAGACTTATTTTGAAGATGGCGCCAAGCGCGGTGAAATTGATTATGCCGAAGATCATGGGCGATATACCGAGTTTTATCATTCAGGAAAAGTGTTTGCCGAAGGCCCTAAGGCTGGCCCCAGAAACGTGGGCCGTTGGCGGTATTATGATGAGAGCGGATTGTTGCTAAGGGAAGGTGACTATGTGAACGGAAAGAAGCAGGGGGTATGGAAAAATTATTTTCCAAGTGGCAAGGTTGCGTACATGGGCATGTATGAAAACGATGTGGAGACAGGCGAGTGGAAATATTTCTTTGAAGATGGGTCCGTCAGTTCGGTAGGCGAATTTATGGGTGGCAAGAAAAATGGATATTGGGCTTCCTACAATCCCGCAGGTAAATTGAGAAGTGAAATTACCTACAACAGTGGCACAGGCGAATATCGTGAGTACTACAACAATGGCAACCTGAAAGCAAAAGGGCTCATCGACAAGGGAAAAAGCCAGGGCTCGTGGAAATATTATTTTGAAGATGGAAAGCTGGAAGGCGAGTGCGAATTTGAAAATGGCATTGGCAACTATAAAGGTTACTTTCCGTCTGGATCACTACAAACCAAAGGGACCATTGAAAATGATTTGCGCGTGGGCACCTGGGAACTTTACGAAGAGGACGGCAAACTATCGGGATATTATAAACCGGTTTACAAGGATGATAAAAAACTCGGCAGCGAAATAAGCACACTGGCCAATGCACAAGGGCGCGTTTCCAATTTCAACCAGGGATTTAATTATTTCAATTCGCGATACCGCGAATACCGCAGCGTTATCTTGCAGGGAAATCCGGTGTTTACTTTTGCCGGTTTGCTGCCCATTGGCATAGAATTTTATAACGAAGAAAGGTTAGGTCACGAATTTGAGTTCGAAGCGGTACGCGATCCGTTTTATACCTCCGATACGAGGGTGGCAAAGGACCAGGTTTTCAAGCGCGGTTATGTTATCGCCATAAAGCAAAAGTTTTATAATCCCATGAAAATGGGGATGTGGTATTTTGCCCACCAGGTGCGGTTCACAAACCTCAGCCATTTTGCCAACATCGATTTCCCTTTTGCCCTTGGCAATATGTTCACGGCAAGCGCGTCCGAGCAACGTGCCGAGTATGGTCTGATGTTGGGCGCCAGGCTCATGCAAAACAACCGGGGCGATGGTTATACCCTTGACGCCAGCGTGGGGTATGGACTCGGATACCGCAGTTTTTCCGTGGAGCCTTCCCTTACCGATGCATTCTATTCGGTTGACCAGAGGAAATTATCCCACACACTTTTTATTGGATTCAACTTTGGCTACTCGCTTTCTTTTGATGGAAGAAGGTAGTACAATTGACAACTGGGCACATACCTATAAGGTTTTAAAAACCTTAAAGGTATGTAGGGGATGAAATTGCTATTGGAGTTAAATATTCCGGAGAATTTGAATTGTCCCAGCCAAATAAAAATTGCAATCAAGTTCACATACATGATTACCTTGCCGCTTAAAATTTTTAAACAAAAATGAAATGATCAAAGTTGGTGAGGTATTGGTTTCGGACGATATAAAGGAAGTGGAATTTGTGTGCCACCTCGAACAGTGCAAAGGTGCATGTTGTGTGGAAGGCGATTTGGGCGCGCCACTAGAAGATGATGAACTGCCCGTGATGAAAGAAATCCTGGAACAGGTAAAGCCTTATTTAACAAAAGATGGAATAAAGTCCATCGAGGAGCAGGGCGCCTACATACTCGATGAGGATGGTGATTACTCCACTCCAACCATAGGAGGGAAGGAGTGTGCCTATTCGCATTATGATGAACGGGGGGTTTTAAAATGCGGCATTGAGCAGGCATACTTAGACGGAAAAATAAATTTCAAAAAACCGATCTCGTGCCATTTATATCCCATACGTATCACCAAAAATAAAAAAGGTTTCGAAGCAGTTAATTACCACAAGTGGGGCATTTGTTCAGCCGCTTGCTCCTATGGAAAATCGTTGCAAGTGCCGTTGTATAAATTTTTGAAGGACCCGCTCGTTAGAAAGTATGGCGAGGGATGGTACGATGAACTGGTAGCGGCCATCGGAACAAAGTAAACAATCTTAATTTTCCAACACCGTAAACTCCACCCTTCGGTTTTGCGCTTTGCCTTCTTTGGTTTTGTTCGATGCCACCGGCTTTGCAAGTCCATAGCCTTTTGCCACCACGCGGTCTTTGGCAATGCCATGCTTGATCACATAGTCGGCAACAGCTTGTGCGCGGCTTTGCGAGAGTTTTAAATTGGCCGCAGCCGCACCCGCATTATCCGTATGCCCGGCAATTTCAATTTTGATTTGTGCACTTTGCATAAGGAACTCAAAGACGCGATCCAACTCAGGAAATGATTCCGCTTTCAAAATGGATTTGCCTACATCAAAGAAAATATTGTTGAGCCGGATGGATTGCCCCACTTCGATGGGAATGATCACTAAGTCTTTTAAAATTCTCACATCCGATTTTTCCTGGCTCAAGTCCACGGTTTCAAATACCGGATAATAATTGGGCGCCCCTGCATGGATGGTATAATTCGATCCCAATGGCAATTTCAATTCGTAGTCTCCTGTAAGTGTGTCGATCTTTGCAAGCACGGAGGACAGGCCTTCTACATTTATTGATGCAGTTGAAAGTTTTGCCAATGGCAGATTAGTTTTTTTGTCCAATATTTTCCCGCTCACCGTGGCCATTTTCTCCTCGGCCAACAACAAATATCGCGTGATCTCCTGATACTCGGCAACCAAGCTAAGGTCCAATTGCTGTGGTACGGATTCATGCTTGGTGGCTTCTGCACGCATTTCATACACGGCACCGTGCTTTAAAAAAATTTCATAAGTCATGCTGTTCAAATCCAATTTCAAAGAATCCACAGAAACATTATTGATCAACACTTTTGGATTGAATGCGGGTGATATGGGCAGGCCGCTGCTTTGCACAAGCAGTTTGCCTTTTACCAGCGCGTATGGGAGTGGCGTTACTTGCAGGTCAATGTTTGACTTGGTAAAATCTTTTGCCTTCGTTACATCCAACACTTGGGCCTGTGAAGTAAAGTTGGTAACGGATGATGACAAAGAGTACGATTTCCCCAATGGCAACTTCAGCGTGTAGGTAGAGGCTTCTTTATTTACTTTTATTGAATCGGGCGCTTTGCCGTCCACCAGCACAATAAAATCTTTCCCCGCAAGGGCCCGTTGTGTTTTGGTATTTATGATGGTGCCCGAAACAATTACAAATGGATTTTCCTCAAAAATTTTTACTCTAAAAATATCCGCCTTGCCAATGGCATTGTGGCTAGAGGAAAAGTATGCCCAACTTCCTTTGGCATTAGTTTTATAGTACGATTGCCACTCGCCTTTGTTGATGGTGTCGCTCAGCATTTCGGGGGGCGACCAATTTTCCAAATCAACAGCACTGCTTACGGACTTGTAGATATCGAATTTATTTTTCTCTATTCTGTCGCTCGAAAAGTAAATGGTCTTTCCGTCCGCAGCTAAGAAGGGTGTTTCTTCGTTGGCATGCGTGTTTAGTGCCTTGATTTTAATCGGCCTGCCCCATTTGCCATTAAGGTCGCGCTCGCTGATATAAAGATCATTGGTTTCTCCATTATATAATTTGGAGAGACTAAGGACCACAAACTTTCCACTAGCCGACATGGAGCCACTGCTCCTCATGCCGCGGTTCATTTTCGAAAACTTTTTCATTTTGAGTTTTTGGGGTGCGCCCCATTCACCTCCACTTCGGTGCGACACCGAGAGCCCACGCTTCTTCCAAATGTTTCCTTTTTTGTTATACACTCCGTTCAGCAAAATACTGTTGCCATCTGCCGCTACCGACAGCACTGCGTTGTACCTTCCAATGTTGAGGTTGGCAATCCGCCTGGCGGGTGTCCAGGTGCTGTCGCTGCTCAGGCGGCTGTACCAAATATCTTCGCTGTCGCGGAGGCCGAAAGTATTTTCAGGATGATTGGCCCTCACAAAGAAAAGTGTTTTTCCATCGGGTGCAATTACAGGATTGATATCATCGTAAGAAGAATTGATAGCGGTTCCTAAATTCTTTGGTAAGAAGGAAGACTGGGCGACTGCTCGCTGTGTAAAAACAAAAAAGGCAAACAGAACAATCAGAGACAATCTCATTTCTGTTTTTCTTTATTAGGATAGGGTTGCTTCTCCTGCACGTTGTCCCTTCCAAAAATGAAATTGATGCCAGCGCGTAGGTTGAAATATTGCAGGTTGTTGATGTATGCGTTCAGGTTTTTGTTTGCCATAAGGGAAATGGGCGCGCGTAAAATATTATCACCCACTACATAAATTTGAATGGGCACAAAGTTGAGCGACAGCCCAGCCCCGAAATTGTTGAACGAATTGTTGGTGATGGTATAACTCAATGAAGCACCCATCCTCCTTCCAAATTCTTTATTGATGGAAGCAGTAAACCCTGGCATAAACCGGCCTTTGAATTTTTCTGCAAACAGCAGTGCCCCTGCTGTTATCGTTTTCTTAAGTTCATAACTCGCGCTGGCGTAAATTTTTCCTGGCAAGGGTGTGCTATAGGAAGCAATCTTACCTTCTGATAGTTTAAACTTCGCCTCCAACGAATCGAACAACGTTGCGGAATAGTTGCTCGTGCCATTTATTAAATCTTGTAAATCAATTCCTTTAAATGTGTAGGTAGCTTTAGCTGGATCAAGCCGGTATCCATATAAATCATTTTTCCATTTTATGCTTCCGATGTCCACCAAACTCAATCCCACTGTTAACCGGTCCATCATTCTGTAGGTAGCGCCCAGGTCAATCGCAACCCCTGTATTTTTTGTAAAATCTTTCCAGTCGGTGGCA
>JAYVAI010000012.1:0-5779 GCA_043751075.1 Cyclobacteriaceae bacterium
ACATCGGCAATCTCGCGCGCGTAAGCCGGGATTTTTATTTTTTGATTTTGGAAGTCAATGTAAACACCATGCTCCGACAGCGTGAGCATAACCCCGTCCACATTCAATTTTGCTTTTAATTGATCCACTGCTTTTTCTACCATAGGTTGATTGGCTGCTTCCACATCAATCTTCAATCCCTCCCGCAGTTCTTTTAGGTTGGGCTTAAAAAGCGTCACTCCTTTATAGGAAAGGAAGTTGCGTTTTTTTGGATCAACCACGGTGGGAATTTTTTTGCTCTTTGCCAGTGCTACGGTTTTCTCAATGATTGATTCGTTGATTGCACCCTTGTCGTAATCTTCAAAAATAACTACGTGGCATGTAGGAAGTAGTTTTTCTATTCGCACCATCATTTCCCTTTCCTCCTGTGCATCGGCAACGTTATCCCATTCTTCGTCCACGCGCACCACGTGCTGGTCGCTGGCAATGATGCGGGTTTTCACCGTAGTGGGGCGGTGTGCACTTGTTACAATTCCTTCTTTAGAAATTTTGCTTTGATCCAAACAATGGAGCAATTTTTTTCCATCATCATCGTCTCCTATCAACGAACATAAAATAGGTGTGGCGCCCAGCGAGGCAATGTTGAGTGCTACGTTGGCAGCGCCCCCCAGCCGGTAGTCTTTTTTCTTCACCCTTACCACCGGCACCGGGGCTTCGGGCGAAATGCGTTCCACCGCTCCCCAGATATAGCTGTCCAGCATCACATCGCCAATGATCAACACCCGAAGGTTGCTAAAGGATTGAAATGTTTTTTGGATGTCCATTTTTTTCTAAATAAACTTTTCAAGGGTTTAGAACTCTTCAAGGGTTTTAGAACCCTTGAAGAGTTTTATAACCTATTTCAATTTACCAAGCGCATCTTTCATCCGCTTCATGGCTTCTGTCAAATTTTTTTCGGAAGCGGCATACGAAAGCCTCACACAACTTTCTTCACCAAAGGCACCGCCCGGCACCAACGAAACGTGCCCCTTTTCCAACATATATAAACAGAAGTCGTCACCGTTTTTTATCGTCATTTGTCCATCCGATTTGCCATAGTAATAGCTTACATCTGGAAAGAAATAAAATGCGCCTTGCGGATAGTTGGCTTTGATGCCCGGTATTTCTTTCAACAAATTAAAAACAATATCCCTGCGCTTGTGATATTGCTCCACCATCTTGTGGGTGGGGGCTAAGTCGCCCGTGATGGCCGCCAGTGCGCCACGCTGCGATATGGAACAATTTGCCGAGGTGATCTGACCTTGCACTTTATTGCTTCCATCGGCAATCCACTTGGGGGCGGCAATGTAGCCCACGCGCCAGCCCGTCATGGCAAACCCTTTTGCAAATCCATTTACGGTAATGGTGCGATCGAACATTCCCGGCAAGGAAGCAATGCTGGTTTGGTCACCGGTGAAATTGATGTGCTCATAAATTTCGTCTGCTATCACCAATAAGTTTGCATGCCTCAACACTACGGCAGCAATAGCCTCTAATTCTTTTTTGCTGAACACTGAGCCGGTAGGGTTGCAAGGCGAAGAAAATATAATCGCTTTTGTTTTTGATGTGATGGCGGCTTCCACTTGAGCGGCTGTTACTTTAAAATCATTTTCCAATGTTCCTTTCACCATTACAGGGTTGGCCTCGGCAAGGCGAACGAGTGCATCATAGCTTACCCAGTAAGGAGAAAAAACAATTACTTCATCGCCTTTGTTGAGCAACGCAAGCATCACATTGGCGATGGATTGTTTCGCTCCGTTGGACACCACAATGTTTTCGGCTTTGTAAGGCACGTTGTTTTCTTTTTGATATTTGGCGGCAAGAGCTTCGCGCAAATCCTGGTAGCCGGCTACGGGCGGGTAAGAAAAATAGTTGCCATCGTCAATGGCTTTTTTTGCTGCTTCACAAATGTGGAGCGGGGTTTTAAAGTCTGGTTCGCCCAGGCTTAAGTTGATCACATCAATGCCGCGGTTTTTATATTCGCGGGCTTTGGCGGCCATGGCGAGCGTGGCAGATTCCTGAATGGCTTCGATTCGGTTGGAGAGTTTGGTCATACAAAAAAATTAAGAGCGCAAAGAACGAAATTATTCAGGCTAATGGCAAGAGGGGAAATCTGTATTTACCCAAACAATGTACGCCCGGTAATGCTCCTTCCCAGCGTGATCTCATCGGTGTATTCGAGATCCCCACCCATGGGCACACCCCGTGCGATGGAGGTGATTTTTACAGAAAAGCCGTTGAGCCTGCGGTTGAGATAAAAAGCGGTGGTGTCGCCTTCCATGGTGGGGCTCAGTGCCAAAATAATTTCTTTGATGCTTCCGTTTGCCTGTGCCACGCGGTTCACCAGCGAATCAATTTTCAATTCGGATGGCCCCACACCATTCATGGGCGAGATCACTCCGCCCAACACGTGATACACACCCAGATATTGAGAGGTGTTTTCAATCGCCATCACGTCTTGCGTTTCTTCCACTATGCACAAAATACTTTTGTCCCTTCGGTGGCTGTGGCAGATGGCACACTCGTCTTCATCTGAAATATTGTGACAGGTATCGCAAAAGCGGATGTGCTCCCGCATTTTGCTGAGGGCATCGGCAAGCGCATAGGTTTTATGTTCACTCTCCTTCACTAAGTGAAGCACAAGGCGCAAGGCGGTTTTCTTTCCTATGCCCGGCAGCTTGCTCACTTCGCTCACGGCATCTTCAATCAGCTTCGAGGGATATTCCACAGGATAATTACTTGTAAATGGGCGGGCTAAATAATTTTTGCGTCAATGCCTGCATCGCAGATGGAATCGCGCATGGGATTTAATTCTTCCAATCCACCTGTCTTCACGGCACACTTACCTTTGTAATGGATAAGCCAGGTACACTGCTCGGCTTGCTCGTTGCTATGCTTGCACACCCGTATGAGTGTTTTGATCACGTGCTCGAACGTATTGAAATCATCATTGAACACGACCAAGTCTTTTGCATCGGCCACGTCAATGGCTTCGAGCACTTCCACCAATTCTTTTTGCTTGTACGCTGCTCTCATTTTGCGTTGTTAGTTCATACTGGTGCACTACAGTTTTGGATATTTTTTGGCGGCACCCCGAAAAAAAAATCGGGGCCGGGCTATCCGCTTCAAGTCCGTCCACGCGCTACCTACGCACTACGGGCTTTCCGCTTCTATCCCTTGCCGAAATAGACCAACTTACTAAAGTGTCGTAAGCTCCTTCATTCTAATCCAGATCAAAAGTAAAAAAAAATGATGTTGTTTGTATCTGTTTACATTTCACCCTGATTTTCTTTTCTTTATACCCATTCAAAAAACCCGTATGGCCCCTGCTTTGGTTATCATCATCATCCTTGTTTATTTCTCCGCCCTCATTTTTATTTCATACCTCACTTCCAAAGGGGCCGATAGCAACACGTTTTTTACGGCCAACCGCCAATCGCCCTGGTATCTGGTCGCGTTTGGAATGATCGGCTCCTCGCTGTCGGGTGTCACGTTTGTTTCTGTGCCGGGCAATGTGGGCAAAATCAACTTTGCCTACTTTCAAGTTGTGCTGGGATATCTTGTTGGCTATTGGGTGATCATTGGTGTGCTCATGCCGCTGTATTATAGACTGAATGTAGTTTCCATTTACACCTACTTGGAGCAACGGTTTGGCATTTGGGCATACAAAACGGGCGCGTTCTTTTTTTTGGTGTCGCGCACGATAGGTTCTTCGCTGCGGCTTTTTTTGGCGGCCACCGTACTGCAACTTTTTTTGTTCGATGCCTGGGGCGTTCCGTTTTTTGTAACCGTGGCAACCACCATCCTGCTCATCTGGGTTTATACATTTAGGGGTGGCGTGAAAACAATTATCTGGACAGATACCTTTCAGACTTTTTTCTTAGTGGGTGCTGTGGCCATCACCGTTTGGCAAATTGCCGACAAACTCGGTTTCTCTTTTTCTGATATGGTGAACGCTATCAACACGCATGGATATTCAAAAGTTTTTCAGTGGGACGATCCCAACTCAAAACTATTTTTTCCAAAACAATTTTTTGGGGGAGCCTTCATCGCCATCACCATGACGGGCATGGACCAGGAGATCATGCAAAAAAACCTTACGTGCCGCACGCTGAAGGATGCGCAGAAAAATATGTTTTGGTTCAGCCTTACACTGGTGGTTGTGAATTTATTGTTCCTTACGTTGGGTGCGCTGCTCTATATTTATAGTACACAAAAGGGCATAGCCATTCCTGCTTTGAGCGATGAACTGTATCCGCGCCTTGCCTTCAATGAACTGGGGCCTATGGTGGGCATTTTATTTCTGCTGGGCATCATAGCTTCGTCTTATGCCAGCGCAGACTCCGCTCTTACCGGGCTCACCACTTCGTTTTGCATTGACTTCCTCAACTTCAGAAACAAACAGGAACAACAAAAGCAAAGACAAAAATTCGTTGTACACCTTTCTTTTTCACTTTTATTTTTGATTATCATCCTTGTGTTCAAAGAAATAAACGAAAAATCTGTGATTGATGCCGTGCTCGATGTGGCCGGCTATACTTATGGCCCTTTGCTGGGGCTTTTCAGTTTTGGGTTGTTTACCACATTGCAGGCGAAAGGCCCTGGCGTACTGGCCGTATGTGTGCTGTCTCCCATGATTTCCTATTGGATCAGTTCCAATTCTGTTGAGTGGCTCAGCAGTTATAAATTCGGGTTTGAAATTTTGATGGTGAATGGGCTGATTACTTTTTTGGGATTGCTTGTTGTTTCGAAAATGAATAGGAAAGGAGAAGAAGTCAGAATATAGAAGTCAGGAGACAGAATAGATTTGAGTTGGGAAATATTGAGCCTTGAATTGAAAATTACTTTGTGCGACTTTGTGTTCTCAGTGCCTTGGTGGTTCAAAAAAAAGAAATCGGAATTCAGAAGTTTGCTGTAACATACTGCCTACCGCAAACTTGCCTCCTGCCTACTTTTGTCAATTGTTATAGCCTACTTTCTTTTAGGATCAATCAAGTTCCTTTGCGGGATCCCAGAATTTTTTTTCAAACTCCATCACCTGATTGCTTTTCACTTTCACTCCATCCTTTTCAAGTTTCTTTTGCATGGTGGTTGGTGTTTCGAAATGATGGCGGCCTGTGAGCAACCCATTTCTATTCACAACCCGGTGTGCCGGAATTTTTTTATTGGTGTGGGCTGCATTCATGGCCCAGCCC
Source organism: Cyclobacteriaceae bacterium (assembly GCA_043751075.1). Classification (GTDB taxonomy): domain Bacteria; phylum Bacteroidota; class Bacteroidia; order Cytophagales; family Cyclobacteriaceae; genus ELB16-189. The sequence continues at coordinate 5,214 of JAYVAI010000012.1, forward strand.
ACCATGCGCGCACTCATTTTGGTGCCCAGGTAATTGGCGATGGCCCCATAGCTCGTTACCCGTCCCTTTGGTATGAGCATGACCACGGCATACACATCATCAAAAAAAGAATGTGATTTTGTCGGTTTGTTTTTCATTTTTGGCTGCACCATGAGATTGGCCACAAGTTAAGTTTGAAACAACTAATTTTGCGATTTAACAAAACGAAAAATAACGGATGAAGTTTGGGCTCCTTGTTCCTCTTATCGCTGTGGCTTCTATGGGTAATGCCCAGCAGCTAGTGATTACAGACTCTCTCGGATGGAATGCGGTGCGTGAAGGCCAGGGCCTGGCTTTCAGCATTCATGCACAGGACTTGTCGAGGCCTTACTTCACCTTGGAGGGAGTAAATGGTATTGGCATGCAGTTGGATTCACTTGGTAATTTTCTTTGGAAACCTGGATTTGATTTGGTTGACAGGCTAGAAAAACAGAAAGAGATCACGGTGATTGTGCAAGCCGAATGGAAAGATGGAAAGCGGATAAGAAAATCGTTGACCTTTGTCCTGACCCATCAAAACCGGCCAC
>JAYVAI010000013.1:0-2217 GCA_043751075.1 Cyclobacteriaceae bacterium
CGGTTGGTGTTCATAGGGCAGATTAGTTTTGAATCATATATGGAAATAATTTAAGAAAAGTTATTTGTCGGTGTTTTGCTAGGGGCTATTCCAAAAGTAAAAAATTATAGCTGAATTGTTTAAATTTGATCTATGTACCAAACCATCGAACGTCCACCCCGCACGATTATGGAGCTTTATAAAATGCTTCCTGAAGGCACGTTGGCGGAAGTAATTGATGGGAAAATTTATATGAGCCCATCACCTGTCACCATTCACCAGAGGATCGTTTTGAAACTCAGCAGCAAGCTATCTGATTTTGTGGAGGCTCAGCATCTGGGAGAAATTTTTGTTTCTCCTTATGATGTGTATTTGGATGATCATTCCAATGCTGTTCAACCCGATATTATTTTTGTTTCTGTTGGGCAATCCCATATTGTAAAAGATCACATATATGGCGTACCGGATTTATTGATTGAATTATTATCGCCAGGCAACCAAGATCATGACAAGGTAACGAAGAGGAAATTATATGAAAAATTTGGTGTGAAGGAATATTGGATCATTGATCCCGGCACTAAAGTAGCAGTTGGTTATAGTTTGCGACAAGGAAGTTATCAGGAATTTGCAAAAGCAACTGGTGTTGTAAGCTCTGTGGTTCTCAACCACTCTTTTGAATTCTAAACACCTATAGTTCCTTCATCAACACTTCGTATAATTCGATCATGGTATTTATATCATGCTTATGCACTTTTTCGTGCGGTGTGTGGGCGTGCTGCTCGGGCGCGCCTACAAAACACCAATCAAAGGGCACCGGGCTTTTTTGCAGTTCCCCGCCATCGCTCGAGCCAATGCCTTCCACTTCCAATTGATAGTCAATGTTATTTTTTTTTGCGATCTGGATAATCCTTTCAACAAAACTTTTCCTTGGCAAATTTCTGTCACGCAACGAGATGGCGACACCCTTTCCGTGGTCAACTCCATCCGATACCCAGGTGATGTCGGAAATCAATGCCTGCCGCACGTTCCATTTTTTAAAAACGTAATCGGCAAGGTAGCCCACCGTTCCGCCACCGTGTTCTTCCCAGCATGTGAACAGGATCAATCCATCTTTCAGCGTTTCCGCTATCTTCAATGCATTATAAATGCCTAAGCGATTGTCGAGATAAGGCGATTCGATATACTCTTTGCTTTCGCGAAAGTGGATTTTGTAGGTGAGCGAAGTGCCGCGCTCTATCGGCCGGCCAAATTTGTAGAAGGCGTGATTTTCTTTGTCGAATTCAAGTTCGCATTCAATTTCTCCCAGCGAGTCTTTCCCAATTAATTTTGTTCCCATCTCCGCATCGGGGCTGCCAATGGAAAGAAGTTGATTGAAATAGCGCACGGTGAAGCCTACGGTGTCCATGTGTGCGAAAATGGCGGTGCGCGGTTTACCAAATTTCAAAATCAGGCAATCCTGAAAAGCATCTCCGTGAACTAGTTGGGGTTTGTGCTTCCAGTTTATACTTTCATTTTTTATGAATTGAAGGATGAAATCTTTTACAGCACCTTCCTGCCCCGAGGGCGCGTGAATGGCGCACAATTGCTTGAGCAATTTGGTGTCAATTGAATTTTCTTCCTTTGGGGAATCTTTCTTTATTTTTTTCATGGAGTTCCTTCTTTTTGCAACTTTATCGTAAATTTTGACAAGAAAAAAATTATTATGAGTCTGATTATACTGGGCGATCAACATTCCATCGCCAAACAATTCCTCAACGAGATACGGGACAAAGAAAAGCAATTGGACCGGATGCGCTTTCGCAAAAACATGGAACGCATGGGCGAAATAATGGCCTATGAGATTTCAAAAAAGCTGGCTTACGCTGAATGTGTGGTCAATACACCTCTTGCACAGATAAAATCCAGTCAATTAAAAACGCAACCTGTTATTGTCACCGTGTTAAGGGCAGGCTTAGTTTATTTTCAGGGCTTCCTCAATTATTTCGATCAGTCGGATGCAGGTTTTATTGGGGCTTATCGCAAAGAAGGCGGCAATGAAATTAAAATAAATCTGGAATATTTAGCGACTCCGAGTTTAGAAGGGAGGGAAGTGATATTAGTGGACCCAATGCTGGCAACAGGAAAATCATTTGTGCGATCAGTGAACGCATTGCTGACGCGTGGTGCACCAAGCCATTTGCATATTGCCGCACTTATTGCATCCCCGGAAGGGATAAACTATGTGAAAGAAAATCTGAA
>JAYVAI010000014.1:0-2216 GCA_043751075.1 Cyclobacteriaceae bacterium
TCAAAGGAAATTGAAGCAGACATCATGGATGTAGGTGACGACTACATCAAAACGGTGGGGTTCACGATTATTGAGGGAAGGGATTGTACGAAAGACTCAGAAACAGACCGCGCAGAGTCGGTGATCATTTCTGAGGAAACAGCCCGAAAATTTGGCTGGAGCAAATCAGTTGGAAAAGAAATAATCTGGATGGACACTGTTAAGTTGTATGTGGTTGGCGTGGTCAAAGATATTTATAGCAACGGGCTGTGGGAGCAACTCGAACCGATGATGTTGCGCTATGGCTCCAAAGAAAAAGTTAGGCATGTGTTGGTAAGCACATCTGCTGACAAAGCTGTGGAGATAAATAAATTTATGGAAGCGAAATGGAAAGAGATTTTTCCCAACCGGCTTTATAACGGGCGCATGATGGACGAGGAAATGGTGGAAGCCAACACGGTGAACAACAATATCGTCACCATGTTTATTTTCCTTGGCATTGTGGCACTGGCCCTTTCGGCTACGGGCTTGTTCACATTGGTTTCGCTAAACATAATCAAGCGGATGAAAGAAATTGGGGTGCGCAAAGTAATGGGTGCTTCAGTGGGCAATATTTCAAGGGTCATCAACATGGAGTTCGTTATCATCTTATTGATTGCCTCAGTACTTGGAGGGGCGGCAGGGGCGTGGATGGCCGGAATGTTGATGGACAGCATTTGGGATTATTATCAAGACCCAACATTCACCACATTGGTCATTTCTGCGGCCATACTTTTTATGGTGTCACTGTTGTCCATTGGTTTCAAAATCTACAATACCGCACGATTGAATCCGGCCAACGTGTTGAGGGATGAGTAAATGAAATCGTCCTGACCGAAAGAGGAAAGCTGAACACAGCAACGGTATAACATGACAAAGTAGGATTAAGCAAATAATTTCTTTCCGGTGCAACATTCCTGTAGCAACAGGCGTCTAAGCAGTGATCTCTAAACCAAGTTGGCTTAACTGCTTTCGATCTGGACTTTTTAGTCAACCCCGTATTAGACTATTTTTTCTGACACATTTAAACTTGCTTCTATATGTTTAAGAATTATTTTAAAGTTGCCTTGCGCAATATCGTGAAGTACAAATTGTTTTCAGCCATCAATATTTTTGGTATGACCATTGGCATTACTTCATGCTTGATGATCGTGCTTTATGTGTCGCACGAACTGAGCTATGATCAATTTCATACCGATGCCGATAGGATTTATCAGGTAGGATTGAACGGCAAGATTGGCGGCCAAGACATTCGCGTGTCCAACACCTGCCCGCCTATGGCAGCCGCCTTGGTGGCCGATATTCCCGAAGTGGAATCGGCAACGCGCATTGCTCAAATGTTCAACAAACCCGTGGTACGAAATGGCGAAAAGATTTTTTCGGAGGAAAAGGTCTTCTTTGCCGATTCCAATTTTTTTGAATTCTTCAGTTATAAATTGAGAGAGGGCGATGTAAAGACAGCCTTGAAAGAACCAAACAGTGTGGTGCTAACAGAAAGCATGGTAAAGAAATATTTTGGTGACACGAATCCGATCAGTTCTTTATTGGTTGTTGGGAATGAAAACAAAACGTACAAGGTCACCGGTGTTTCAGAAAACCCACCCAGCAATTCTCATTTTAGCTACAACATATTGGTTTCGGCTGTGTCAAGTGAAAACCTGAAAGAAGGTATTTGGTTGAACAATTTTATGTTCACCTATTTCAAAACCAAGCCGAATACTTCGGTGAGCCAGGTGGAAGCTAAATTCATCCCATTAGTTGAAAAATATATCGGTCCGGAGTTGGAGAAATTTATGGGCACCACGCTCAAGCAAATGATTGAAGCGGGTGGCAAGTATGGATATTATTCCACCAACATAAAAGACATCCATCTTCACTCTACCTCGCAAGGGGATATAGAACCTGGTGGCAATATCATGTATGTCTATTTTTTTAGCGGCATTGGTCTGTTCATCATCCTTATTGCCTGCATCAATTTTATGAACTTGTCCACCGCACAATCTGCCGGGCGTGCCAAAGAAGTGGGTTTGCGCAAAACACTCGGTTCGCTCCGTGGCCAGATGGTGGGTCAGTTTATGTCGGAGTCCATTCTGTACAGCGCACTGTCGGTGGTGCTTGCTTTGGTCGCATGCTATTTTTTGTTGCCATCATTCAATATTCTTTCAGGCAAAGAGTTGGGAATGGAAATTTTTCAAACT
>JAYVAI010000015.1:0-2212 GCA_043751075.1 Cyclobacteriaceae bacterium
TCATCAATACCATCGGTTTGCAGGAGGCCAAAACCTCTACCGCGATTGAGAATATTTTCACCACCGAAGATGAACTTTACAAAGCTATCTCCGACACAACAAAAGAAGACAATGCGAACGCTGCAACTAAAGAAGTACTCCGTTATCGGGAGGCACTTTGGAGAGGCTTCGCCCGCCTGAGCAAGGAGCCTTCAATTGAATCCGAATTGATAACAGAAATCTTTCAGCAAATAAAAAATACCAAGGCCGGGCTTAGGCCCCCACAAGCTTTGGTTGTGATCAAGCGAGGGAACAGCGAACTGCGGCCAGGAGAAACAATTTACACACCACCCCGCGGAGAAGGGATACTTGAACGATTGATGGAAAATCTGATTGGCTATATGAATGATGATGAAAAATATCCGGCCGACCCATTGTTGAAAATGTGCATAGCCCATTATCAGTTTGAAGCTATTCACCCATTTCAAGATGGCAATGGCAGAACAGGGAGAATATTAAACCTCTTGTACCTTGTAAACAAAAACCTTTTATCAAGGCCGGTACTTTATTTGTCAAAACATATTATCAAAAGCAAAGAGGACTATTATTATAAACTGGGTGAAGTGCCGGGATTGCGCTGGGCCGGTGCATTCGGATTTATCTGAAGATCGCTGATGTCGTACGGCATTGAAACCGGATAAGCCCTGCTTAAAATTGTAACAGGGTTATTGTCTGTGGCCGCATTAAACATAATGGGGAATCCCGTTCTGCGATAGTCGGTATAAGAATCAATGCTGAAGCCAAAACTGGCAATCCATTTTTGGGTGCGTTAGTTCAAAGTTCACAGAATGGGGAACAGGATAAATGACTTGATAAGGTGTATATGGATTGGGATTAAATGCCGCAATTGGCGGGAGGAGGATTTATGATTTTATTATGGCCGGGTGGGCTTTAGCGATGATCAACATGGAAATCGCTTTTAAAAAATATCATATAGAGATTTTGACTTGTGACAATTGATACCAACCCTAACATTCCAGAGCTTTAAAATTTTAAACTCGCTTTCCCGGTGGCCGATCAAAAGTCAATTCGGGTTTTTCAAGAAAGAGGTTATCTTTAAATAAAAACCCGCTTATGAATTGCCTGAACAAAACCCAGCTACTGAGCTTGCTCCTTGTTTTCGGAATCTCATTGGCCAATGCCCAGCAGGATTCCCTGGGTATAAAAAGAAAAAGTGTGCCTGGGTTTTTTGAAAGCGGTGAGTTTATTCAGGGCGATTTTTCAAAACTTAATAGTGTGCTTGTTCAAAATGGATTTCCTGCGTTGGAAAATTTTTATGGAGGTATCAGCATTGGCGCAACACGAAGACCTGTTGACAAAGACTCCTATGTTTCGGCCCGATTGTTTTTTTATTTTGCACAACCCGATTTTAATACTGGCCTTCCGAAAAATTCCGAAATGATTTATTGGGGCGTGCACGAAGCATGGCACCTGGATTTCGTAAAGAACAGAATGTGGCGCATAGGCCCCGATGTTGGGTTTGGTGCCGGGTTTGTCACGCTTAGGCTTACAGAGAGAGTTGCCACCTTCAATTCGTTCAATGCCAGTGTGGCCAATTTTAATACCCACACACAACTTGAGAAAAAATTCTCTTCGTCATTTATTTTTCTCAGCACAGGTGTAAGTGCAGAACGTAAGTTTAAAATTTCAGTATTCGATTTTTATTTTGGAATCGGTGCCGGCTATCGCTTTTCTACCAACACAAAATTTTTTGAGGGTTCACAGCTTTACACCGACTCGCCAAAAGTGGGTTTGAAAGGAGTGGAATACAATTTTAAAATACGTTTTGAAGTGAGGGAGTTGCCCAAAACCATGAGCCCATCATTCAAACACTTTTATTGAAAATAATGTAAATAAGGTTGGAGTTCATAGGTACAAATAATTTCTACTGAGGTTAAGTGCCTGCCTAATCAGCATACCGGATAACACTTTCATTAATTATCCTTGAACATCGGAGGCACCATATCTTCCCAATCGCTCACTTGCTGATAGGCGTGAGCCAACGAAACTACTGCCGCTTCACCAAATAATTTTCCAAGGAAGGAAATGCTTGTGGGGCTCCCTTTGTCGTTGAGCCCATTGGGCACAACCACACACGGATGGCCGGTAAGGTTGGTGGTGAGCAATTGTGTGCCGCCAAAACTGGGCGACAGGATCACATCAAAGTCTTTGG
>JAYVAI010000016.1:0-5743 GCA_043751075.1 Cyclobacteriaceae bacterium
AGGGATAGTAGTGGAAAGCCCGAAGCGCGTGAGTTTGTGCGTGTGGCGGACTTGGAACGGATAGCCCGGTGGCCCCGAAGTTTCGGGGCCAGGCCGCCAAAGATGTTGGACAACTGTACAAGTTATTTTGGAAATTTCACTTACATAATGCAGGCAATGCAATTATACCTGTCTCTCGGCTCCCTGTATTGAAGCTAATTTTCGATAAAGGCCATTTTCATTATTGAGTTGCGTATGGGTGCCCCGCTCCGAAATCTCTCCGTCTTGAATAACAATAATTTCATCGGCATGCTGAATGGTACTTAGCCGATGAGCAATCACCAATGACGTGCGGTTTTTCATCAGATTAAATAAAGCTTCCTGCACAAGCCGCTCCGACTCCGAATCCAAGGCAGAGGTTGCTTCATCCAAAATCAGTATGGGAGGATTTTTTAATACAGCCCGCGCAATGCTAAGCCTCTGCCGTTGCCCACCCGAAAGTTTCGAACCTCTCTCGCCAATGTAGGTTTGATAACCATTTTCTGATTGCATAATAAAATCATGGGCGTTGGCAATTTTTGCTGCGTGAATCACATCTGCCTCGCTTATGTGTGGCATGCCAAAAGCAATGTTGTTGAAAATGGTGTCGTTGAAGAGAATGGATTCTTGCGTGACTACCCCAATCTGTTTGCTCAACGATTCCAGTTCAACATCGGTAAGGGATATTCCATCCATCAAAACTTCGCCTTCCACCGGATCGTAAAACCTCGGCACCAGATCGGCCAGGGTTGACTTGCCTCCACCCGAAGGCCCCACCAATGCCACCGTTTTTCCTTTTTTGATAATGAGGTTAATGTTTTTCAGCACCCGGTCGGCACCATAAGCAAAGCTCACATTTTTAAATTCGATTTCCTTTTCAAATGATTTTAACCCGACAGCGTTTGGTTTGCTGGTGATGGCAGGCTGTTGATCAATCATAAAAAAAATCCTTGTAGCCGAAGCTATGCCTCGCTGCAGTGACGTGATGCCATTGGAGAAATTTTTGGCAGGTTGAATGATCATGGCAAAGATGGCCAGAAATGCCATGAAGGATTCCGGCTTGAGGGTGGACTCTTCGTTGAGAACCATGTTGCCTCCAAAAAAAATTATGCCTGAAATAATCAGCACGCCCAAAATTTCCGACACGGGTGCGGCCAGTTCATTCTTGTAGGCCATTGACTTGCTCACCTGCCGGTAATACCCGCTTTCATTTTCAATTTTATCAATCACAAAACCCCGTGCATTAAATGCTTTGATCACCCGCATGCCGCTAAAGGTTTCATCCAAAATATTAAGGATGCGGCCTAGCGATTCCTGACTTTGGGTGGCTTGCTTTTTTAATCTTTTGATAATCTCGGCCAACACACCTCCTGTTATTGGCAATACCAACAGGGTGAACAACGTGAGCTGTGGGGAAATCAAAAACAACATAAAAAAATAAACCACGATGGTTATGGGCTCTTTCAACACGGCCTTTAAACTGCTCATCACCGCAGTCTCCACTTCGGTAACATCGTTTGTGAAGCGGGAAATCAGGTCGCCCTTTCGCTCATTATTAAAGTAACCGATATGAAGCAGTGTCACTTTCTTAAAAATATCCAGACGGATATTCTTCACGAGGTCCACACGGATTTTTGTGGCCATCACTCTTTCCAAATAGCGGAACGTGTTGGCAAGAATTGTGCAAACAACAATCAACGCGCACACAAATAGCAACGCATTTAAATCGCCACGTTCCTCTGCTATCCATAGAAAATAATAGTTAAACAAATCAATCACGTAGTCCACTGAAATTTTAAATTCCGGTATTGCCGAAACAGTATTTACTTTCTCAATTCTTTTGAACAATGCCGACAGCATGGGTATCACCAACACAATATTAAATGCCCCAAAAATGATTCCGAGAATAGAATAGCCAAAGAAAAATATCAGGCGCGACCTGAGTTTAGTAGCATAAGAAAGAACCCGGAAAAAAGTATTCATTTAATAAATTTAAAAATCATAAAGCCGCTGGGGTATATTCCAACGCAAAGCTAAGGAAGTAATGGACGTATTGGAATTGTAAAAAGGTAAGTCACTTTTACTCTTTCGTATGATCTGGCTGGCGTCAAAAAAAAGATTGTGTTTGATCATGTATGAAGCGGTGAAGTCCAGAAATAAAATAGTGTTGGTTGTGCCCTGCGCGATTTTATTGTTGCGCTCCTGCTCGCGCGTGCCGTTGTCTTTTAACAGGTCGCTGCCCCAGTTTTCATCAACCCCATCTCTACCAATTTTTACATTGATCACTTTGGCCACAAGGTTTAATTTCGGAATGGGTTGGTAGCGCACAATAGCAATCCACTCATTGAAATTTGCGCCCAGCGGATGGGCAAGCGATTGCCGATAGTTGCTATAACTTCCATATTGCGTTCCATGCGAATAGGTATAAGGCCGCACCACATTAGCCTCCACTTGCATATCAAGGTTAGGGACGCCCAGCGCATCGATATATTTTATGCCCCCTTGCAGCGCAAATTTATTGGCCCACCAGCCATCGCCCGATTTGATTTCGTTCAGCACAAATTCATCGAGCACCGCCTGGCCATACACCGATATTCCTTTTGTTGCCAACCATTTAAAATCCAAACCAAGCAAAGCATTGTCGCTGCTGCCAAATTGTTGCTCGATGGAGCGGTAAAAAATAACTGGGTTCAAATAACTGAGGTCGAATGTATTATTGTTGAGCGAATCTTTCGGGCTAAACACCACCGACTCAAACACACCGAGGTTAAATTTTTTTCCGATGTTGATGCTGGCGTGATGAAAGGCCATGAATTTTTCAGGATAACGCCTGCCCGATTGCAAACCTCCCGAAGTGCCGCGCACATCGGCAGCCATGCGGTTGATCTGAAACAAATAATTTATTTTCCACACTTTTAAATTGCTGCGCAAGAAAAGATTGGGTGGCGAATAGTCGGAGAAAATGAGAGAGCGATATCCGTTTCCAATAAATGTGCGGTCGTTGCCAAACTGCATATAAATGTGTTTGCTCAGGTTGAAATCAATGTAGGCGCGTGTCTGAAAAAAATCTACTCCGCTCTTTTTAAAATCTTTCCAGAACCCTTCGTGTGGCACAACCGGATTGCCAGAAAGTTGCTCACTCACATACAAAGGCAAAATGGATTGGTTCTCGCCAAGAAATGTATAGAAGCCAATTTTGCGGTCTATCATGCCGCGTATCTCCACGCCCCGCGTGTTGATGGTGAGCGCATCATCCAACCGGTTGTCTTTGCCACCACTCAAGTACAAAACCGGGCTTACATGCAAATCAAATTCAGGTATATCCACATAGGCCAGATCCGATTTCTTTCTGTAAAGTTTTTTCAAAATAGGTTTTGCGCTGGTGTTGGTTTCTGGTCTGCCCCATTCCCAACTGTCGTTGCGAAGAAATTCAAGATTAAATTGGTCGGCCTGGGATTTGAAAACACCATCCGCGCCAAGCGTATCCAGATATTCAATGATGGCATCGCGCTTATAGGGCTTCACGGAAGTAAAAATACCGGTAGCCATTTTTCCCGACTTGGTTTCGTATCGGTCGAGCCAATGATAACAATCCTGGTTGAGCGTGGCGTTGGTGCTTTGGGCCGTGGCTTGAAAAGAAAAAATAAACCAGAGTGCCGTGTAAAATATTTTCTTCATGTGGAGAATATAGGATTCAGGATTTGGGATTCAGAATTTAGGATTCAGGATTCAGAATTTAGGATGCAGGCGTCTGACACCTTTGAGGTGTCTGGCGCCTATGCCTGGTTTTCCCTTTTTTAGTGGCAACCTCGCAATCATAAACAATTACCGGGTAAATTTAGGGTTTGGCACTTGCATTTAGAGATGGTTTTTATACTTTTGCAGTCCGTTAAGTAAAAAAGATTATGAAAAAAAGCATTCACCCCGAGTATAAACAAGTCGTTTTTTGGGATACTTCCAGCGATTTTAAGTTTTTAAGCCGCTCCACCTCTGTTCCCAAAGAAACCATCAAGTGGGAAGATGGCAAGGATTATCCCGTCATCAAAGTGGAGGTGAGCTCTGCATCGCACCCCTTCTTCACAGGCAAGAAGATGTTTTTGGACACCGCAGGCCGCGTAGAGAAATTTCAAAAGAAATACGGAAAGAAAGAAACTGTTTAACAATAGCTGCGATCAGTTTTACGATACTAAGTAAAGAGCCCCTTGATGGGGCTTTTTTTATGAGGCGTTTGGGACTAAAGTCCCTTTGAAATTTTATTATCAATTGCCACGGGCTTAAGCCCGTGGCAATTGAACCCTGTAGGAAGTGGGCTTCCTGCCCGATCGCTTGGCAGGCGGGTAGCCCAAAGTATGGATTGGCGAAAATGGGCAGAACGTTCAGGTAAAAAAAAGTTAACTTTAACATGAAAAATAAAACCACCATGAATCCTGTTTCTGAAAAGATAGCTGAACTGAAACAACTGCCCGAACTGGCGATGATACTCGACCGTCTTGAAAAAGAGATGGGAGAAGAAGCGCAGAGGAGAAATGAATTCTACGAACTGATCCATGAAAATGTAAAGGCTGAATTTATCAATGGCTCGATTGTTTACCACTCACCGGTAATGAGGCGGCATTGGAAAGTTTCGATGAATGTCTCCAGCCTTTTGGCTACTCATGTTGATAATAATGATCTGGGCGAAGTAGGCGTTGAAAAAGTAATGATCTCGCTCACCCGAAATGACTACGAGCCCGACATTGTATTCTTCGCCAAAGAAAAATCAAGGCTGTTTACCAAAGAACAAATGCACTTTCCCGCACCCGACTTAGTGGTGGAAATACTTTCGGATTCCACAGCGAAAAATGACCGCCACGTCAAGTTTAGGGATTATGCCACACACTGAGTAAAAGAGTATTGGATCATTGATGCAGACAAAAGCACAGTGGAACAATACATCAATACCGACAATGAATTTCAGCTTGTGCGCCTGTTTACCGAAGGCGTATTAAAAACCGAAACGGTGAAGGGTTTTGAGTTGGACGTGAAGAATATTTTCGGGTAGAAACAACCAAAAACCTCCACATTGGGCGCAACTATTTTGCGGATATAACGAGCCTCCATCTTATAGGAAAGTACCTCGATGGGGCTTTTTTTTGGGGAGCTTGTCAAGGTGTCAAATTGTTTTATAAACTCCCTTCCCATTGCCCATGCCACTCCCCTCCTTAACTTCGCGCCATGAACCTGATTCTATTCGATAACCCCACCATCCGCCAAAACCTCCTTCCCTTCACGTTCACCAGGCCTGTTGCCGACATACGGGTTGGCATTCTCACCATAGCCGAAAAATGGGAAAAATATCTTCAGGCAAAACCTTCATTTTCTACGGAGGACTATTTATCAAAAAAATTTATCACCCACCTCACCTCCGACAATCTTTGGATCAATGGCGCGGTGTGCCCCAACACTGAATTGATTGCGGCCATCCACTCGTTAAAACCAGGCGACTGCATTACGAAAGACAAAATGATTTTGGTGGTGCGCACGCCCGATCATGAAGTGCCTGAAGTGATCACTGGAAAGGTGAATGACTTCGGCTCGTCCATAACCATCATTGACCACATTTGGAAAATCTATCAGCAAAACGGAGCGCAAATCAGGGCCGATTTTGAATTGATCACGCGTGGAAGGAAATCAGTTGCCATCACCGACATTCACACAAGAGTATATTCGCCCGAAAATATTTTTT
>JAYVAI010000017.1:0-15787 GCA_043751075.1 Cyclobacteriaceae bacterium
GCTCCTGTAACCGGAACTGTTTGCACCATAGTCAGGTGAATGTCACTGGTACCGGGAGGGAGGTCAATCAACATATAATCAAGCTCGCCCCAAATAGCATCGGTAATAAATTGCTTGAGAGCCGAACTCGCCATTGGGCCGCGCCAAACCACCGCACTCTCGGGCGGGGTAAGAAAACCTATGGACATCAGTTTTACTCCGTAATGTTCAATCGGGATGATAACATTCTTACCGTTGATTTCCTGTATGTCAGGTTTTTCATGTTCGCAGTTAAACATGAGCGGAATGGATGGTCCAAAAATATCAGCATCTATCAATCCCACTTTTGCCCCAGACTTGGCAAGGGCTACTGCCAGATTTGTGGTAATGGTAGATTTTCCAACCCCTCCTTTTCCGGAGGCAATGGCGATGATATTTTTTACGCCCGGCAGAATAGGCCCGGCAGGGCGCACGGTTGTGACGGATGATGTAATGTTAATGTCTATCTTAAAATCCGGCCCCACAACTTTTTGCACCGCCTCAAGGCAGTCTTTTCGGATTTTCTCTTTGAGCGGACAAGCCGGAGTGGTGAGTACCACCGTGAAGGCAACCTCGTTGTCGCTTATCGCGATGTCTTTCACCATGCCAAGACTCACTAAGTCGCGGTGAAGGTCGGGGTCGTTAACGGTAGACAGTGCAGATAGTATCTGGCTTTGGTCTGGTTTCATTTAATAAAAGTTCTTGAATGAGGTATCGGCATGTTACCAATTGGTAGCCTTTATGCTTTTTGCGGCCCGTAAAATATCCCTGCGACTAACTTGTCCCACCAATACGCCATTATCAACTATGGGAAGTCGCCTCACGGGGCTATTTAAAAATTCGTAGGCTGCATCTACTACAGTACTGGTAGACGAAAGTGTTTTCACTTTAGCCGTCATATAATCCGAAATTTTCCTATCCCCTGTTGGTAAATTATGATAGGCCTGGTCAATAATGATTCGAAGACAGTCCTTTTCTGAAATGATCCCAACCAGCTTACTTTGCTCATCCAGAACAGGTGCCCCTGAAATTCTTTTCTCGATAAAGATTTCAATGGCCTCTTCAATTTTTTGGTCGGGCTTAAATGTAATCATTCTTGATGCCGGCACCATATAGTTCGTTACCGATTCATACTTAGGTTGCTCCGCGGCAATTTGCTCTTTTGATTTCATTTCAGGTGTAAAGTTCATGATCGTGTTGGGTTAAAAGTTAACATTTCATTACGCTATATATTTTTAAGTTAAGTCCAAAAATGTTTTAATAATTCTTTTTTTAAGTTCTAAAATTCACTGCGAACGGTTAACCCATCGCCTCTTCCACCAACTGAATAATATCTTTCACTTCCAGTTTACCTTCGTTGCCGCTGGTTTTCACCGCATCGCCAAACATAACAAAATCTTTTGGGCAGCACACCACAAAATATTTTACATCGGAGCCTAACGTGAGCGCTTCGCGGATGCGGTTTTCGCTGGGGCGCTCCTGCAATTTGGAATCGTCCATCCAAATGCGTCCGCCCCCTGCACCGCAGCAGAAAGAATTTTCGCGACAGCGTGGCATGTCGTGCAGTTCAATGCCCATCGCCTCCATGAGTTGGCGGGGAGCGTCTACTTCACCATTATATCTTCCGAGATAGCATGGATCGTGGTACGTTACTTTATATCCCAGCTTCTTCGAAAACTTAAGTTTGCCTTCCTTGACTAAGCGAAGCAACATGCTGGTGTAGTGCTCTATTTCATAATTACCTCCATAGTCCGGGTATTCATTTTTTATGGTGTTGTAAGAATGTGGGTCGGTTGTAAATATTTTTTTGAACTTGGATTTGCCCAGTGCCTTCATGTTGTCTTCTACCAACATTTCATAAAGGCCTTCTTCACCCACTCTTCGCACGTCATTGCCGGAATTTTTTTCACCATCGTACATAAGGCCGTAGTCGATTCCAATTTTCTGAAGCACCGAAGCCACTTTTTTTGACAGGGTGTTCAACCTCGCATCGTAAGAAGCGTAGTCGCCAACAAACCAAAGGTATTCAGCTTCTTCTTTGCGAACGTCTTTTATTTTAAAATCGAGGCTCTTGGTCCAATCGGCACGTTTTTTTTCAGACTGGCCGAATGAGTTTCCATATTCTCCGATCTTGGCCAAGGTATCTTGCAGCATAGGTTCCATGTCTCCCTGCTCTACTAACGTACGTCTTAAGTTTACAATACTTGTTACATGTTCAATACCCACCGGGCAAACCTCCACACAAGCCATGCAGGTAGTGCATGACCACAGCACATCTTTGCTGATTACATCTCCGGCAATATTTTTAGGCTCCTTAATTTCATTCGTGAAAGACTGTGTAAACCATTCGGAAACACCGATTGTTGCATTGGCATGAGTTCGTAAATCCAAAATAAGATCGCGCGGGGATAGGGGAGTTCCCACTGTGCGTGCCGGGCAAACCTGGTGACAGCGTCCGCATTTTGTGCAGGCGTCAAAATCCAGAAGTTCTTTCCATGTAAAATCTACTATGGTTTTGTATCCCATTCCGTCTTTCATTTTTTCTTCTGAAACACGTGGAAGGCGTATGGCCGCCATCTCATCCTTAAACATCAGGTTGGCATAATCCACCAGCATGTGCATGGCCTTTGAATAGGGGATATACGCTATGAAAAACATCACCATGATGGCGTGAAACCACCACATGTAAATATGGAGGACGTTGGCGTTGGCTGTAAGCCCAAGCATATCGGATAGGTCGGCCAATGCCCAACCCACTGGCGACCACACTTCAAAAGGCGGGCGGTCTGCCGCAATGCGAATGCCCTCAATAAAAAATCCAGTCACGCCAATCAGAAATAGCAGCCACAAAAAAATCTTATCATCTATTGCATATCCTTTGCGATTGTATTGTTCTGCTTTAAGATCATTGCGTGTGTAATCCAACTGGGGCAGCTTCCTGGCCCTGCGGGCCATCATCATTACCAACCCGGCTAAAAAGAAAACACCGAAGACATCCAGTATAAAAGAGAAACCGAGATAAAAATTCCCCTGGAGCAATTTCATATTCAAGTGCCGCAGAAAATCGTAATCAATGGCTACGATGATAGTGCCTATGAATAATATAACAAATCCCCAAAAGATCAGCCAGTGCGCCAGTCCGGCAAACCGATCGCGCTTGAACACCGTAGAGTTTTTACCCATAATGGCTGCGGCCTTTAAAAATCTTTTCAGGAGATTATTAAAGCGTCCGGCATCTCTGCCTTTTTTGTATTTCCGGTATTTCAAATAGAAGCCATAGATAAAAACTCCCATGGAGGCGAAGGCAACGATGTAGAAGATAACCTCAAGGGCAAAAGGGAAGTGGCGGTATATTTCTCTGGTCTCTAGCATAAATACAATTTTAGATTTTAGATTGCCGATTTTAGATTGCCGATTATTTGATTCAAACAAATCCAAATTCCAAAATCGGCAATCTAAAATCTTTTATAGTTTTCCACTTAAAGCCGGTATAATGTCCAGCAAATCGCCCACTACGCCATAGTGCGCATAGTCGAAAATAGGCGCTTTCGGATCGCTGTTTATAGCAATGATAAGTCCTGCGTCTTTCATGCCTTCAATGTGTTCTGGCGCGCCACTTATCCCCAGCGCGAGATAGAGTTTAGGTTTCACTTTCAGGCCCGACTTTCCAACCTGGCGGGATTTGGACATCCACTTGCTGTCGACTAACGGACGCGAGCAAGAAACGGCACCTCCAAGTTTTGCTGCCAATTCATTTACCAGAGGCAGGTTTTCTTCGCTTTGTATTCCACGCCCCACGCTTACTAAAATATCTTGCGTAGTAATGTCCACATCGCCTCCTTCCGGTTCAATCAGTTGTTTGAAAACAGTGGAGAGATTGCCCAAGTCTGGTGCGGCAAAATCTTCCAACGATGGGGTTCCGCTGGTGCGGCCAGCATCAGCCGGAGCTGAACCCGGTAACATGCTCACGATGCTACCATCGCCTTCCAGTTGAGATTCTACATTCATCTTGCCACCATATAGCCGGCTCACAGCGGATATCGTACCATTGCTGACAGTTACATTGGAAACAAATGAAACAAGTGACATGTTATTGTCAACAGAAACAGCCGGCCCGATTTCCATGCCCATGGATGTATATCCTGTCATAACCAGCTTAGGTTTGTGTGCAGCCACTACTGCCGACACGGCTTTGCTATACGCTTCGGGTGAAAAGTTTTCAAGTTGTGGCGATTCTACACAGAGTACTTTACTGGCAGCTCCCAGCTCACCGGCCATACCCTTTATATTGTTGCCAACAAGCACTGCCACTAATTCGCCTCCCAAATGGCCAGCAATTTCTTTTCCTTTGCCCAACATTTCGAATGTAATGTCATCGAATTTACCTTTGATATGTTCTGCGATTACAAATACCTGGTTGCTCATTTTATTCCTTTGTCTTTAAGTAGTTGAATAATTTTCGATGCTTGTTCTTCGGCCGAACCTTCTATCATTTCAGCGCCAGCCCCGCCTTCGGGTTTGAAGAAACGACTTACCGATGAACCCGTAGTTTCTGCTGTACCGGTTACGCTTACTTCTTCCAGCGCAGCTGTCTTCATGGTTTGCCTTACTTTTGCTACCGGCACATAACGCGGGGGCTGTCGTGCTGCCTGCACACCCACTACCATGGGTAACTTAACTTCATATTCGGCCACCAGGCCGGCTCCATATTCTTTGCTGACCGAAACCATATTACCATTCGCCTTAACACTGGTAACAACACTCACATGCGGAATACCGAGGTAATGCGCCAGTAACACCGCCAATTGGCCGTCACGGTCATCCACGGCTTGTACACCCGTCATAATCAAATCGTGCGGCATGCCTTTTATCACTTCGGCCAATGCTTTTGCTGCCTGATGTGTGGACGGATTTTTCAGGCCGGTAATTTTTATGATTTTGTCGGCACCTTTCGCGGCAGCGGTAAATAAAATCTTGTCCACATCTTCCGAATCCATGGCAATGGCCGTAACCGTTGCGCCCGTTTCATCTTTTAGTATCAGTGCTTCTTCGAGTGCGTGGTCATCAAACTCGCTTAGTTTCATTTTTAAGGATGAGCGATCCAGGTCTTTACCTGATGGGTCTATTTCCAAATCCTCTACCAGGTCGGGGACTTGCTTTATTGGTACAATGATGTTCATTTTGATTTTGGATTTTAGATTTACGATTTTAGATTTTCAAACAAGTTCATCCAACACCAGCTCTCTGCGGATGAGTGTAAGGTCGTCTTCTTCCGGTAGAAAAGGAAAATCGCGAAAGGATTCACCGGGTTTATAACTTCCGTAAGGTCGGGAGCAGCCTGCTTCTTCGCCTCCTTCGCTTGGGCATCCATTGGTCATGAAAGGAACGCCTGCGTCCAGCGAGTTGACGGCACTGGCAATGGTGTTGTTTTGTACCTCTAATTTTTGAATGCCATTCTGGTCATCGAACAGGATGGCTTCAGGAGTGAGGTCGTGTTTTTCAATCAAGTGCTTCACAAGCTGTATCCTTCTCCACCGGGTAATGTTTGATGTGGGTACATGGCTCATGCGCGAGTCGGGTTCGGGATTGAAGTTGAACAGGTAAGGCAGTATCTCTTTTTCACGTAAGGAGAAAAATAAATCCACTAAGTCTTTGTCGGTTTCGCCCAATCCCACCACGGTGTGGATGTTTACTTTCCAGGGGCCAAATATTTTCCGTGACTCGTTGATGATGTTCCAGTAATTGTCCCACCGAAGACCACCGTTGGGCACATCGGTGCGGTGTTTTTTAAACGTGCTTTGCGTAACTGCATCCAAGCCAACGCCAATCATATCCACACCCAAATTTTTAAAATTCTGAAGCTTTTCTTTGTTTAGTGTTGGTGGGGCAACAAGTATAGAAAGTGGTGTGCTTACTTTTGCGGTTAGCCGTTTAGTGATGTCAACGGTATCGCGATACGCGTTGCCGTGGGTAACCATTGATATGCACAGGCGTGTCAGTTTCTTTTCATGCTCGGCCATCCGGCTAACAAGTTTGTCGGTGTCAACCAAGGGCCACTCTACGCGGATGAAGGATTTCTCTTCATAAGCCCCGGGTCTTGTGCGTGCCAAACCACAGTAGCTACAATCTGACAAGCATCCATTTTCATAGTTGAGTAAAATGTTAATACCCCCAAAATCGAACTCGCGCGAAAACCTTCCCGACTGCATTCGCAGCGCCATCGCACTGGCCGCGCTGATGCGTACAAAATCAGGGCTTATATTTTTGGTGATGGTCACTGATTCTTGAAGCTGTGTTGTGGTCATAATGGTTTACTTTATATTTTGGATTGACGATTTTGGATTTTAGATTGACGATTCGGCAATCGGAACCCCCCCATCCAAAATCGGCAATCCAAAATCGAACTCATGTTTTATTCTTAACTGTTTTAATGGATGCGACAACAATTGATAAAAGTTCATTAGTCTCATTGTACAATGGCGTTATAGCTTCTTTAAAGTTCTTATCAATTTCAATAATAAACTCCATCCAAAACATGCTCTCATCCAATTCTTCTTCTACAATCCTTAATTTATTGATGAAATCCGCTGGCGACTTTCCTCTGCACGCAGCCCGATAATTAGCGGCAGAAGAAGTAGCACTTGCCTTTTCACAACATAAAACTCTTCCATCCTGGGAAGTGTTCTTGTGAAAAGCACCATAGTAACGGCCCATTTCTTAAAGCGGTCTTTTAATTCCTGTTCGCTCATACTGATTTTAGATTTTCGAGTGCCGATTTCGGATTATCTGCCACTGAAAAATCAGCACTCGAAAATCGCAAATCCTCTTTAGGATAATAACATGAACCTTTATACGTATATTTTTGGGCAGCAAAAGCGCGCTGTGCTGCCAACCATATTGCCTCGGTCACTTCTTGCGGCTTAATATTCACTTCTGTAGTTGAGGCAGCATAATTGCCAAAGGCAGCATGAACGATCTCTGCAATTTTATCCATGTTCAAAGGACTCCATCTCAACTGCGATTCTATTTGTGAGAACGCTTTAGGCATATCCATAAAATCTCCTGTTATCAAAACGCTTTTGATCGTTTCTCCTTTTAGTCCGATGTAGGTGCGCAACAATCCTGCGGATGTTTTCTTCAGGCTCATACCATCCATATCCTGTTGCGGACTGTGTTGAAATAGCCATTCGTCAGTACCGTACCGATCCTGCTCTACTCTTTTAATTTTATCTTGCTCATCAGATGAAAAGGGTTCAATAGTCAGGGATACTTCAAACAATTTTTTATATGCCTCCCGGATGGAATGTTTCAACTGATTCATACGGATCATTTCGTTGGCCTCCCTTCGCACGGTGGTCATCCGTTGTGCGATGGAATATATCATTTTCTTATCTGCGAACTTCTGAACCGGAATCTTGAGCACTTTTAGCATTTGTGGAATATCAAGATCAAGCAGTACACTCGAATGAAACTGAATGCCCCCTTCAGGGCTTACATGGATACCTAACCCTGCAATTTTTTTTCCATTTACCTCCAGATCATTCTTGGACCGGAAATTGGCTTTGATATTGTAATCTTCCAACGCTTTAATAATAGGCTCGGAAAACTGTTGGTACAATTCGCGAATATGATTCCACTTAAAGGTGTTGGAGTCAGCGGTAAGACAAATCCCCAATTGATTATCACCCATGATAATCGCGCCCCCTCCGGTTAGCCTTCGCCCAATATCAAAATGATTCACTTTACAGGCATCCAAATCAATTTCTGCCTGAATATCCTGAAACCGACCACACAAGGCGCAGTAATTCCGGTAGGTGTACAATTTTAGTGTGGCGGAAAACGGTTTGTGATTGCTGACGTGCGAATGCATTAAATACTCATCGCTTGCAAGTCCATACGATGCAGACACCTCACTTTCTTCAATATGTCGCCACAGTTGCTTGCTCATTTTTTTATTCTACACCACAGGAACAGGAATTTTCAAAAAACTTTGGCTCAAGCCCTTTCAACCGGGCATGTTCAATCACACCTTCGGCAGGATAGGCGATACCGTTAAGTCCGGCATCCACTGCTGCTATGTCAACTATCTTTTTATACTCACCGGAAGGACGGGCGCATCCCACTAATATTTTTGTGTCTGGCATTTGAATGCGTGATTGCTGAAAGAAGGCAGATACCTCTTCGACATCAGGCGGAATAATACCACTCATAGCTGTATTCTGAAGAGGAGTGAGGATAACGAGTATAAGCGCATGCACAGGATACTTGCTGATCATTTCCAAGGCTTTATACTCGCCTAAAAATTTTCCATAGTGCAGGCCAAGAATGATATGAGGCCTTATACTTAATCCATACTTTGTTAACACCTGCATTGAACGGTCATAATCTTCAACTGCCAAATTGAGGTGATATACTTCCTTGATGGTTTCGTTGGCACCAATAATGTCCAATGCTACGCCATCCACTCCAGCATCTTTTAATCCCTTGGCCATTTCTTCACTGACCAGACCCGTGTGCATGATGATTTTTAAACCAAGTTCATTCTTTATGCGGGTTATGTCGGTTATGTGCTTCATGAACGGCACTTGTCCGTTTTTTTGCGAACCTCCACTAATGAGTACTGCTTCTGTTCCACCTTTGGCCAGTCGCTCGCACATCGTAAACAGACCTTCGCGAGGATTGAGTGGGAGCATCGGCTCCAGGATTTTCGAATCACAATGATCGCAGGCAAGGGTACAACCACCACCGGTTATACTTATCGGTAAGAAGGCTTTTGGATTTTTCTGTTCAAAGCCTTCAATGTTATAGCTCTTTAGTCCTGGCGCATGGAAAGTAATCTCATTACCAAAATGTGATTGTCTGATGGCAAACGCTTTGGTTTGGAGTTCGGTAGTAACGTCTATGGTTGCGCTATCCATCCTTTGTCGTTAAATCTTTTCAATTCTGTTTTGAACCATTCCCTGATATTTTTTTCTCCCGTAATCATAGCATCCAGTTCGTGTGGATTCGCCAACTCTATTTCCATGAGCCAGCCATCATCGTAAGGGTGCTCGTTTATGAGGCGCGGATTGTTGCGTACTGCTTCGTTTACCTTTCGGATTTTTCCGGAAAGGGGAGCCTTAATTGGGCCAACATGTTTTTCGGCTTCCACGGTGCCTATGCTGTCATTTTTTTGGAACGATGTGCCTGGCGCTGCAAATTGAATGGCCACAAACGAGCCACTGGTTTCCTGCATTAACGGGCTCATGCCAATCACTGCGAAAACGCCCGCGTCTTCAATCCATAAATGTGTGGCGGGGTCGTAGTACAAGTTGCCGCGCACTTCATATTTATCCATTTGCTTCATTTGCGTTTAAATTAAAAGTTTCGAGTTTCGATTGCCGAGTTTCGATTGTCAAATAATCTAAAATCCCAAATCGTAAATCTAAAATTGTATTATCCCATCGCTTCGTCCATCAACTCGGCAATATCTTTTACAAGTAGTTTGCCTTCGTTACCAGTAGACTTAACGGCATCTTCAAAGCGCGACACTTCATAGGGGCAGCATACGGCCAGTACATCGGCTCCGGTTTCCACGGCTTCCTTCACCCGGTTTTCCGAAAGGCGTTCGGTCACCTGATCGGCCATGAAACCATCGAGCCACATACCACCGCCACCACCGCCACAGCAATAACTTTGTTCGCGGCAACGGCCCATTTCAATCAGCTCAAGGCCGGGAATTCCATTCAGGATTTGGCGGGGAGCTTCATACTCGCCATTATGCCTTCCCAGGTAGCACGGATCGTGGAAGGTCACTTTATACTTTAACTTTTTAGTAAAGTTTATTTTACTCATTAATGGTGCCAGGAAAGTGGTGTAGTGGACCACATTAAAATCGCCACCGTGTTTTGGATATTCCTTTTTGAAAGCATTTAGCGCGTGCGGATCAGTAACCAGCAGTTTGTTGAATTGATATTTCTTTAAGGTCTTGATGTTGTATTCAGCAAACTCTTCAAACAGGCCTACCTCACCGGCAAGGCGTTGTGAATCGCAGGTATCTTTTTCTTCAATGCCCAGAATACCGAAGTCAACTTTTAACGTGTTGAAAATTCTGGCTACGGCTGCGCTTGCTTGCTTGCCACGGATGTGATAGGCAGGATAACTCTCCACAAACCACAGTACCTCTACCGGGCGTTTAATGTCCTTCATAATAGGAACCGGCACACCCGCTTGCTGCACCCAATCAGCACGCTTCTTTTGCGATTCGCCTAATGGGTTGCCGTATTCAAACGTATTCGTAAAAGCTTTTTGCAGTTCTTCGGGTACGTTGCCTGCCAGCACGGCCTGCTCGCGAATGGCCGGCATAATCTTAATCATGTCTACCGATTTTGGGCACACGCGTAAACAATTCATGCACGTGGTGCATTCCCACAAGGTATCTGAGGTCAACAAATCTATTCCTACCTGAAGGTCCCTGAAAATCCGCATCGGCCCGTAATTACCTACGTTGTTAACAGGACAAACGGGAATACACTGGCCGCATTGGTAGCACCAGCCCATTGATTCTGCGCCTGCAATATCTGTTACTTTGTCGAGTGTGGATGTATCATATTCAAACAAGGTGCGTTGTTCAAACATCCTGTTCCAGTCGGCTGTTAAGGTGACTCCATCAACAACAACAGATTCTTTTTCGATAATTTGTTTTTTATCTACCGGCATAGTTAGGTCATTAAATCTTAATCAATTAATAAAAATATTTTCGATTGACGATTGCCGATTTTGGATTGCCGATTGGTTCAAATCCAAACTAGGCACTTCAAAATCTAAAATTCAAAATCTAAAACACCGCCTGTGGCAGTTTGTGTACGCCCAGCAACCGCCTTGAAAATTCAGTCAGGCCAGGCATTACATTATTAAACTCTTTGGTCATGCGCATGCGAAGCACCGTGTAAGCATACACCACATACACACACGACAGGAAAACATCGGTGCCAAACAGTGTTCTGCTTATAAACTGGAACTCAGCGGCCTCAGCCACGGAGTGAACAAATGCTACACCCTTACCTACTTTCATATACACTTCACCTTCGGCCTGGCCTTGTAAGTCAAACCCTTCCATAGTTATAAGTGGAATGGCTCCGGTTTTTTTCTTTGGATCCCACATCCAATGGGTCCATAGCCAATAGGAGTCGGGTTTGGTGAAGTGAAGGATTTCTCCGGCAAGGTCTGCTTTTAAAGCATCCTCCAATCCATCAAGGTTGTTGACGAAATTTTGAAAACGGTCTTCCGTTTTACCGTTCCCATACAACAAGCTTTTCATGTTGGCTTTCAATTTTTCATGTGGATACTTTTCAATAACCTGCTTGTAATGCCTACGTGTAGCAAAAATGCTCCGAAGGATTTTTTCTACTTCAGCATTGCTCAATTGATCAATGCGATCAGGATGAAGACACTGTTGGAAGAAATTACTTTTTATTTCAAGATCGGCAGCAATAGCTATCAACTCTTCACGACTCACACGGTCGAGTGTTTCTTTCATAAATTCCTTCACTGCCGTGATGTCGATCAATTGGCTCATAACTATACAAATCAGGCTGGCACGGCAGCGGTTCGTAAAGCAGCAATAGCTTTCATGGCTGCAGCACCTGCACTGGAAACACAATCCTCTAAATCGGCAGGGCCGGTAGCCGCACCGGCAGCAAAAACACCTGGCACATTTGTGGAAACAGTATTAAGGGCGCCACCGATAGTTTCTATGAAACCGAATTTATTTTTTTTAACGCCAAATATGTCGGCCATGTTTTTTGTGCCTTCACTTGGCTCCATGCCCACAGCCAGAATAACAATATCCATCAACACTTCCATGGGTCTCCTCAATGTGGTGTCTTCCCCTTTCACAAGCAACTTGTCTCCCTTCTTTACAATTTCGGTCGCAATTCCTTTCACATAGTTCACCTTATATTTCTCCTGGGCTGGCCAATAGATTTCGTTTTCCCAATAGCCATACATCCTCATATCAATGTAGAAGATAAATACTTTGCAGCCGGGTACATGCTGGCGTATCTCTATGGCCTGCTTGCTGGATATACCACAGCAAACTTTTGAACAATATTCATTACCGATCTGGCGATCGCGCGAACCCACACACTGAATGAAACAAACCTGCTTGGGTATTTCTCCATTCGATGGACGCACAAAATGTCCTTCTTTCAGCATTTTCTCCGCATCCACTAAGGTGATGACATCATCATGCTCATAGTAACCATATTTCTGTGTCTCGCGTCCCGGATCGAAGTGGGTGAACCCTGTGCAGATAACAATAGACCCTGCATCTATCGTTATTTCTTTACCATCCTGTGTCGCCTGAACTTTAAAATTTCCCACGCCCCCGGACGAGCCTGTTACCGCAGTGTTAAACATCAGGGTTACATTTGGATTGTCTGTTATGGCATTTACCATTTCAGCAATAGCGTCTTCCGCACTGCGGAAGTCGGGTGTAAGATTTGCGTATGAAGACGCATCGGGAGTACCTCCCAGTCGATCTCTTTTTTCGACTATCGTAACTTTGTATCCAATAGATGCTATTCCGCGGGCTGCTTCCATTCCGGTAGGTCCGCCTCCAATGACAAGTATATTTTCGCTGGCCATATTTCTATATTTTATTGAATGATTTATTTTTTTTCTGCGTCTGCCCAAGTGAGATAAGGCATCTCACCCCGTTTGATTTTGTCTGCTTCCACCTGAAACTCGGCCCACATTTTTTGATGATCAATTCCGATCTTTTCAAGGAATCGGGTATTGTCGGTATTGTGCCAATGAAGTTGAAGTACTTTGTAAGGATGAGCACCCATAGCGAGTGCAGCCACCTGCGAATCGGCCAATACAGGCAACCCCACTTTCATGCCATGCGCCTTGCCCGCAAATTGACTTTGGTCGAGTGTGGTCACACAACCGGTGTCGTGGGTTACGGTAATGTCTGGATTTACTTCTTCGATCATCACTTCAATTTTGCGTTGCACGGAAAATGAACGTGAGAAATCGCGCGAAACCAGGATATGGCGGAACCCAAACCCACAGCAATCAAACCACGTGGAATAGTCGCCTACTTTTATACCCAGTGCTTGCAACGTTGACGTAATAATTGCGCTGCGCTGCCCTCCGTATATTTCGCTGTCGTACACGGCATCTTCCTCAACCAATTTATGATAGTGACAAGCCGGGTGTACGGTGGCAGTGATCATGCTCATATCAATTACCTGCCGCTCGGCAATGCGGTTGCGCATAGCCAATACCCACTCACTGTAATGAACGATCTCTTCTGGCATGACCATTGGTTTTCCCAACCGCTCCATAATCTTCTTTACTTTTCTGCGTAGTTCGGGCTGATGCACCAGCGCGTGACGAACTTCCTTATAGTGGCCGAAGCTAGTGCCACAATGGATTATCGGAAAATATCCTACTTCGTAGGCCGCAGCAAAATTACGAATGGCTACCGCTGCCTGTGCCTCAGGATTTGATGTTGCAGATGCGTAGTAGTTCCATGCCGTACACGATGTCTGATCGACAGGATCATGATAATCTAATCCGAAAGCTCGGTTTAACCAGAAGATTGAAGTAGAGTAGCCGGGTATATGACCACATTGACCACAGCTTTTATGATGCCATGTTTTTTCAACCGGTATTTTCTTCATCCTTCCGAATTTCGTTTTCACTTCCATGAAGGGTTCGGGAACACGGGGAACTATCCATTCTCCTTCTTTCTCCAGTTGCAAGACTGCATCTCGGATATCTTCTGTTGGGGCTTCATCGGGGTTTGGTTCAAACTTCCGGTCTACCGCTTTCACTACAGGTAAATGAATCATGGTATAAAAGTTTTAATTAAATTAATCAAAAGAGACATCATTATAGCCGGCTTCTGCCAGGCGTTCTTCCATCACATCCACTAAAATCATGAACAATCCTTCATCAACACCTTTAATTAGATCCATCACTCCGGTCATGTGCCAGATCAGGTATAGTTCAACGATGGTTTTGTCGGTAATCTGCCAACCGGTTTCGGTGGTGTGTAGTGTTTCTGGTGGCAACGCTTTACGCCAAACATCGAGGTTATCTGAAATTTCTTTTACATGACCACCCCAATCCGGGAATGCATTAGGTTGAAGCATGTCGGGCGATACCTGAGTTCCTGTCGACATGATTTTATAAATAATACGGCCATAACCTTCTAGTGCTTGCTTGGCTGTTTTCAGACCATTCTTAACTGCCACTTCACGCATGATGGTAATGATCTGCCCCGGGCTGTTTTGACGAGGGCAGCGATCGCACGAGAAACATTGGGAGCAATCCCACACGCTGTCATTCATCAGGGTGTACATGAGATCTGCATCTTCGCGCGCAGCTGCTTGAGCAATAACACGAGGACTGAAATCATAAAAGCGAGCTGAAGGACATGCAGCTACACAAATGCCACATTCGTAACATCCATTTAATACGTGGTCCCACCGCGCATCGCCCTTCACCTCTTCAAATAAGCGTTCCTTTTCTTCAATAGAAACATTCGAATACTTATTCACGCTAAGATCTAGCGCCATTCTATTTAGTCCCATTGTATTTTAATTAATAGTCATTATCCTAAATTCTTTAGACTGTAATTTTTTCAATTGGTAGTACTCAATGCTATTCATAGGTATCAGAACCTTCGATATGGGTACAGGCTTTTATTTTATCCCGTTCAATTTTTGTTCTGTATGCTGTCACGGCATTGTCGCCCGTTACCAGTTCTTTTAATTCTGCTTCGAGTGCTTCGGGTTTCATTTTCACCACCCAGCCATCCCGATAGGGGCTACGGTTGATGAGTTGTGCATCCCCCACTAATTTTTCATTCACCTCCGTTATCACTCCGGAGATTGGAGATTTTACCGGCCCAACCCATTTACCACTCTCAACGGTAGCGATGGGCTTTCCCTTTTTTCTGTCGGTGCCTACTCCTTTGGCTTTGGCGTGTAGTATAGGGCCAGCCATGTTTTGGGCTATATCCGTCATGCCCACAGTTACAGACCCATCTTCATTGACACGAATCCAGGTATTGTCCTCCACAGAATAGTAGAGGTCTTTCAGGATAACACATTCATTTATTTTTTCGTGTGCCATAGGTGTTGTATTAGTTATTCAATTATTCAATTATTCAATAAAAATTAGAAATACATTACGTGATCATAATTGAGTGACAAATCAATGATACTGGTGGCACCTAATATTTCAACGCCATCAATCAGGTCTTCCTTTTTCATGTTCCACAACTCAAGGCTTTGCTGGCAAACTCTGAGCTTCACTTCAGAATCCATGGCCATGGTTAGCATTGTTTTGAGTGTTACATCGCTGGTTTTATCCAACTGCACTTTTTCGGCCTCGCCTTTTTTTAATTGGTTGGTGCCATCCATGGTAAACCACACCATTACCTCCATCTCCATAGCTGCCGCTGCCATCGCATAAAAGAGGGGAGAGTACGTACGGGTTGGTGTTGCTACACCGTGTGTTTGTATGACCAGGATTTTTTTTCCTTCGTGATCTTCTGCCATAATTTTACTTTTTTAATTTAATTACGCATTGAATTACTCTTTCTGGGAGTTCTAAAAATTCAATTATTTCTTTTTTAAACCTCATTCCATGCCGTTGGCTTGGCAGACCTGTTTCCCCCCGCGCTTCGCGTGGGGAAATGATAAAAGGAAATTGAATTTTTAGAAGTCCCCTTTAATCATACTTCGCATTTCCCGCCCGGGTCTGCGTACAC
>JAYVAI010000018.1:0-2204 GCA_043751075.1 Cyclobacteriaceae bacterium
GATACTTCAAAAAAAAGCTCAATGGCATGCAAGGGATGATTAATAAATTCACAAGCAAAAAGAAATTGGCCAACGGCTATAGTTAAGCCAGTTTCCTCCCTGAATTCTCTGGCAACGCAGCTTTCAGCCTTTTCCCAAAAGGAAATACCTCCGCCTGGTGGTGCCCAAAAATCGGCTTTAGTTAAACCAGAATGGTTTATTAGGAGTATTTTTTTATCCTTCATGCAAATTCCAGAGGCCCTTACGCGAAGCCGGTTTCCATATAGGTCACTTATGGTATTCATATTGATTTAGGTTCTTTGGGCCTGCCGATATTCAAAATACTTCAATTAGATTTTACATTAGATATCTATAAAATTAAAACTGGATCGGAATAAACTAAAAATGTGGGTTTTCCGTTTTTACCATAATCCTCAAATTAAAATAAAATCACAGTTATGAAGCGTTTTTTTATGTTAGTAGCGGCCGTAACACTCACGGTAACATTATTTGGTCAGGTAGTTGAAAAGGTTTCCGGCCCGGTTATAGCCTGGGAGAAATCTACTCACGATTTTGGCGACATGGCGCAAGGAGATAAGGTAGAGCACAGCTTTAAATTTTCAAATGCGGGAAATGAACCCCTTGTGATTACTAATGTAGAAGTCACGTGTGGCTGCACCTTGCCTAAAAGTTGGTCACGCGATCCTATTATGCCGGGCGGAAGAGGAGAAATTGTGGTGGCTTTTAACAGCGCAGGAAAACTTGGTAAACAAAATAAGGTAGTAACGGTTGTTTCGAATGCCGCGAATTCGAATAGTAAACAGATTATTTTTATTGCAAACGTTCTTGATAAGAAGCTCCCTAATCAACAATAGGAAATCCAATATTTTTTTTGCGAAAGGTCTGATATAAATCAGGCCTTTTTTTTATTTCCTCTTCGCGATTGACAGAAAAAGCAATACCCAACCTGCAATAAAAAATACTCCGCCAATTGGAGTGACAAAGGCCACCATCTTGCCAGTTTTAAAGGCAAGGGCATACAAACTACCACTAAAGAGGATGACACCCGCTAACATGCAAGTGGATGAGGACCTTAATGCTTTGCTATCATTTTTATCCATCAGCAAGCCGATGATCAATAAAGCAAAAGCATGGTAGAATTGATAACGCACGGCCAGTTCATATGTTTCTAAACTATTGTTGGTGATTAGAGTGGACTTAAAAGCATGGGCGCCAAATGCCCCAAGTGCAACACCCAGTGCCCCCAAGAGTGCCCCGGCTATCAAAGTTTGCTTTTGGGTCAACATGCTTTTAATTTAATTAATCTATTAACGTTGTTTAGGAAATTCAAAATATTGAACTTGGAATTATAATTGATCTCTGTGCCCAAATATAGCTGTTCCAATGCGCACCATAGTGCTACCTTCTTCAATGGCCACTTTGTAATCTGAGCTCATTCCCATGGAAAGTTCTTTGATTTCCGCTGCGGGTTTTATCTTTTCTTTCACTTTTTCAAACAGATTTTTCAAATAGTTGAATTCGTTCCTAACCTGATTTGTATCTGTGGTCAAAGAGGCCATGCCCATTAGGCCTTGAATGGTTATGGAATCAAGAGTGGAAAGTACTCCACTGTCAAGCAGGGTCATCAGCTCCTCTTCACTGAACCCAAATTTGGTTTCTTCTTTTGCAATATGCACTTGCAGCAAACAGTTTATTTTTCGATTGATTTTTTTGGCTTGTTTATTTATTTCTTCCAATAGCTTCTGGCTGTCCACCGAATGGATAAGGGAAACAAAAGACACTATATGTTTCACCTTATTGGTTTGCAAATGGCCAATCAAATGCCACTCAATATCTTTAGGAAGAGATTCCCATTTGGCCACCATCTCCTGTACTTTATTCTCGCCAAAAATGCGTTGTCCCGCATGGTAGGCCTCCAACACTTGTTCTGTGGGGTGTGTTTTGCTTACCGCGATCAACTTACAGTTTTTTGATTCAATCTCTTGTTTAAATATAGATATGTTGTTTTTAATGCTCATTTTATATCTTAGTCGGACAAGTTAGCAGGATTCAGTACTTATTGGATTGAATATTTTGATTGATTCGAATATTTAGAATTTCTTTGCGACCCGATGTCCTTTGCCCCGTTAACCACAAAAGTGAAATTAATTTAACTCAAAATTATGGCGATAATCGGAACCTTACTCAAAAAAGGAATAAAACTA
>JAYVAI010000019.1:0-15697 GCA_043751075.1 Cyclobacteriaceae bacterium
CCCCCCACAAAATCCACGCGCTTCGGGCTTTCCTCTACTATCCCGGGCCGAAGTACATCGTACATAAATTGTACAAGTTATTTTGAAAATTTCCCTAAGATTTGAGCGTCAAAAAAATGTAATTGAAAAGAATGAGTTACCTTCGCAACTAAAATTTGTATCAAACAGCTCAAATCCAGAAGTTCTACTCAAAGTCCTGATTGCTTCAAAACATTATTATGAGAAAGTATATTTTATTTATGTTGTTGCCCTTGTTTGGGGTGAGTTATTTTGCGAAAGCACAAACAACAGTTACCAGTGGTAATTGGAATGACCCGACAGTTTGGTCGGGCGGGGTGGTGCCCTTACCTGCCGGAACAGTAAACGTAAACAATCCTCTTACCATCAATACCAATCTTTCGCCAACGGGAGTCTGGACTTATAACAGCAACGCCACTGACCAGCTTGGTGGCACCGCTTACACCTTTAACCCCAATGCGGGCACCAATACCGTTTCCATCAGTTCAGGCGTTACCGTCACCTTCGAGGGTGGCACAGCTGGTACACCCAACCAATTCAACAGTGGAACGATCAGGATTTTCGGCACTTTAATTCTTGGTTATACCGATTTGAACAACAGCGGAAACTTGAATATAACTATTGAGACAGGTGGCACACTTATTATTAATGGCGATATTGTAAATAAAAATAACTCCGGCACTTTCACTGTTAATGGCACATTGATCGTCAATGGCACATTTGATAATCAAACAGGGAGTGTTACGGTTGGTGGTTCTGGCACAATAGACACAACAGGCCCGATACTTTCCAATGGAGGTTCTACTGTATTTGGAACAACTAACGACTGCACTGTAGGCCCTTGCTCGGGCTCAACTTTGGCTTGTACATTCACCAATACAATTTCGCCTGTTAGCAGAACTATTTGTTCAGGTTCTACGGCAGGTACATTGACAGCCACCACGAACGCCACAACTCCAACCTATCAATGGCGCAGCAGTACCGATAATATTACTTATATCAATGCCACAGGCACAAGCACCAACTCTACTTATGTAACCCCCACATTAACTCAAACTACTTGGTACAAAGTTCAAATAACTGGCACTGGTCCCTCCTGCACGAGCACTTCTGCGGCCGTCAAAGTAACTGTTTTGTCAGGTGGAGGTTGGATTGGAGGCACCAGCAACGACTGGGGAACAGCCTCCAATTGGTGCAGTGGAGTTCCAATAAGCACTACTGATGTAACTATATCCAACGCAGCAGGCATTGCCAATATGCCAACCGTTAATGCGGGTACTGCGGCAGTGTGTCAAAACCTGACGATTAATAGCACATCCCCGGTATCAACTGTAACCATTGCTGCTGTTGCCAACGCTTCGCTAAGTATTTTCGGAAATTTTACCAACAATGGAACGTTTACCGATAACTCTACGTCTGCCAGTGCTGGAGTAAAACTGGTGGGCAGCGTTGCTCAAACCATAACCGGAACTACGGCCAATGTTTTCAATAATTTAACCATTGCCAATACTTCGGGCGCAACTCCCGCTATTAATGTTACTACCAATAATGTAGAGGTAAAAAGCAACCAGACCATGATGAGTGGCATCATTGACCTGAACGGGTTCACCATTACTCTGGGATTGTCGGCAGCAAGTACTGGCACCTTAGCCTACTCCGCAGGAACCCGGTTTTAT
This sequence comes from Cyclobacteriaceae bacterium, assembly GCA_043751075.1. Lineage (GTDB taxonomy): Bacteria > Bacteroidota > Bacteroidia > Cytophagales > Cyclobacteriaceae > ELB16-189. The sequence continues at coordinate 1,695 of JAYVAI010000019.1, forward strand.
GGTGGCAATATTGAAAGATGGTTCCCAGCAACGGCCATTGCTTTACCAGCCGTTGCCGGGCAGTTTCCGATAGGCACGTCTGCTGATTATCGTCCTATCTATTTTGGCAACGCGGGCCTTACAGCAGGTGGCACTATTAAAGTCAGGCATACTGGCACAACTGGTGCCACTGCAGTATCGCCTACTTTTACCGATAATGGTGGCACCGTAGCCGTACGATCAAATTCTTTTTGGACCGTAACTACTGCGAATAGCATTGGAACAGGCACTCATGCAATGCGCACGGAAGGCACCGGCTTTGGCACAGTTGGGGCGGTAACTGATCTAAGGCAAACTTTAACGAATACAATTTCACCAGGTGCAGATGGAGCACATGCAGGCACAACTACCAATCCGGAAGTAAACCGAACAGGCTTGACAACCGCTAATCTATCTAACAGTTTCTATTGGGGATCAATCAATGCAACCAACACACCGCTCCCCATCAGCTTGCTTTCATTCAATGGTCGTAAGGTGTTGAAACAAGTTAAATTAGATTGGGCCACTGCCTCCGAACTTAACTTTGATTTCTTCGATGTTGAAAAATCGGCTGATGGAACTGCCTTTCACAGTATAGCCAAAATAAAAGGTCATGGCACAACCACCGAACGTAAAGACTATATTTTTAATGATGAGAAACCATACATCGGAAAAAATTATTACCGTCTCAAGTCTGTTGACTATGATGGTTACACCGAATATTTTAAAGTAGTGATGGTTGACTTTGACGGGAAAAAGGATTTCTCTGTTTATCCCAATCCATCAGATGGAATAACGCTGACCATAGAGACAAACTTCACACCTTTAAATAATGGTTTTGTTGTGGTTTATAATACGGTGGGTGCTGTGGTTGGGCGCTATGAGGTTTCCAACAGCATATCAACACTTACCTTGCCGGTGAAACTGGAATCAGGTGTATATTATACAAGATACATTTCCAGGGACTTTACATCTACGCATCGGGTGTTGGTGAAGTGAGTTAAGGAGATCGCGGCTCAAAGCCTGCCTGCCGGCAAAGGCAGGGCCGCGATGACAGACGGACTTTGTAGTCAGCCCCAGAAGACTAATCATTAGAATTCAATCAGCACTTGCCCCTTCTCCACCGTATCCCCCTTCTTCACTTTCACATTTTTTATCGTTCCCTCTCCGGGCGATTTTATGATGTTCTCCATTTTCATCGCCTCAAGTATGAGGAGCGGCTCACCTTGCTTCACCACATCTCCTGATTTTATTTTTAAATCAATGATCAAACCGGGCATGGGCGCTTTGATGGAGTTCACTTTGTGCGTAGCTGTTTTATCCATCCCCATTTTTGCAAGAAGCAAATCGAATTTGTCTTTTAACTCAACCGTGTAATTTCTTCCGTTGATTTTTATAAGAATTGTTTTAGTGGCGATGTCTGTCTCAACAATTTCTGCGCGATAAGTTTTATTCTTATACAGGATATGAAAATAGCCCTCTCTCACGGTGTGGATATCCCATTCAAAAGTATTTCCATTTACAAGGATAGATTGATCGGTTTCTTCAATCTCAAACGTTTTGTTGTTAACGGTGGCTTTATACATGAAGTAAAACTAAAAACTTGGCGGTGATTACTAACTGTTTGATTGTTTATTCTTTTACATTTGCACTGCCTTGAGCAATCGAGGAAGGGGTGCCTATCTATCCGCCATAGCTTTTAGCGAAGGCGGGAAAAACAATAGGGCTGAGATCATACCCATAGAACCTGATGCCGGTAATGCGGACGAAGGGAGGCAGAAAAAACGCGTAAGCAAGGTACATTCCCCGATGTGCCTGCGGGTTTTAAAAAAATTAACCATGTTAAAAATTTGGATCACTACAACCTGTATGGTCTGTACGCTCGCTGTGCAGGCACAGTATGTAATTCGGGGTTCTGTGAAAGATGGCAAAACAAAAGAACCGTTGGCGGGTGCGACCATAGCGCTGAAAGAAATTAAAGAGTATGCAGTAACCAACGAGCGTGGTGATTTTGAAATCCGAAAATTGGCACCCGGTGATTATCATGCCGAAGTGCGCTTTCTGGGTTTTAAAATTTTAGAAACACAATTTGCTGTTCCCAACGAATTGCGCCTTGTTGTCTTGTTGGAAGAAGATGCGGTGATCACGGACCAGGTGATTGTGCTGGCCACACGCGTAAATGAGAAAACGCCAACCACTTTTACCACGATCAATAAAGTGGCTCTTCAAAAACAAAACTTTGGCCACGATTTGCCCTTGCTGCTAAACTGGACACCTTCGCTCGTCACTACTTCCGATGCCGGTGCCGGAGTTGGCTACACCGGCCTGCGCATACGCGGAAGCGATGCCACGCGCATCAATGTTACCATTAATGGCATTCCGGTAAACGACAGCGAAAGCCAGGGTGTGTTTTGGGTGAACACGCCCGACTTGGCCACATCAACACAAAGTGTGCAGGTGCAGCGCGGAGTGGGCACGTCCACCAATGGAGCGGGGGCTTTTGGTGCCAGTGTAAACCTTCAAACCAACACAAGAAATGATGTTGCCTATGCCGATGTGATCAACTCGGTAGGTTCGTTCAATACACGCAGGCACACGGTGGCATTTGGCACGGGGCTCATCAATCAAAAATTTGTTTTTGATGCGCGGCTGTCGCAAATCGCTTCCGATGGTTTCATTGACCGGGCCAGTTCAGATTTGAAATCATACTACTTGTCGGGTGGATATTATAGTAAGAAGACAATGATAAAAGCCATTGCGTTTGGTGGAAAAGAAATTACGTATCAAAGTTGGAATGGTGTGCCCCAGTCGCGGCTGAACAATGATGAAGCTGCCATGCTTGAAACCGCTGTGGCCGAAGGATGGAACCAGCAACAAACCGATCACTTACTTTCATCGGGGCGCACCTTTAATATTCACACATACAAAAACCAGGTTGACGATTATGCGCAAGATCATTTTCAACTTCACGCCTCGCACCGTGTTTCTGAATTTATCAACGCAAATGCTGCCTTGCATTACACGTATGGCCGTGGCTTCTACGAAGAGTTTCGCACCGATGATGATTTTGACAAATACGGACTTGGAAATGTGGTTATCGGAAATGAAACCATATCATCCACCGATCTGATAAGAAGAAGGTGGCTCGACAATGATTTTTATGGAGCCACGTATTCCATCAATTATGAGAAAGAAAAACTGAATTCAGTATTAGGCGGAGCCTGGAACCAATATGATGGAGACCACTTTGGCGAAATTATTTGGGCGCAAGTCAGCAGTGTGCCTAAGGATTATCGCTACTACTTCAACAATGGTAAGAAAAATGACTTTACTGTTTACTGGAAAAATAATTACCAGATCAACAAAAAGGTAAATGCTTTTCTCGATTTGCAATATAGGGGTGTGGACTATACCGCCTCGGGAAAAGAAAACAAGCAATTTGATTTTAGCATCGACCGGCATTTCCATTTCTTCAATCCAAAATTTGGGTTTGTGTTTGATGTGTCTGCCGAACAGCAAGGGTATGCCAGCTACAGCATTGGCAACCGCGAGCCCGTGCGCGATGATTTCATTGATGCCATCGCAGGCTTTGTGCCCAAACATGAGACACTGCGAAACATAGAAGCAGGCTGGCGAGTGCGAAAACAAAACGTGACGTTCAATGCCAACTACTATCTGATGGATTATAAAAACCAGTTGGTACCCACGGGGAAAGTAAATGATGTGGGGGCACTTATCCGCACCAATGTGGACGAAAGCTACCGGATGGGCGTTGAGTTGGAGGGTTCCATAAAGTTGACCCCCAACTTTTCGTGGAACGTAAACCTTGCCCTGAGCCAAAATAAAATCAAAAACTTCAACGAGGTACTTTACGACTACGGTTCCAATTTTGATCTCTATAATGAGGTAGAGAAAAAATATGCGAACACCGACATTGCTTTTTCACCCAACGTGGTTGCTGGTTCTGTATTTACGTACTCACCGTTCAACGGTTTCGAACTTGGCCTGCTTTCAAAATATGTAGGCAAACAATTTCTGGACAATACAAGCAATGATAAAAGGAAAATCAGTGGATACGTTGTGCATGATTTGAGGGTATCATACCATTGGAAACCTGCCTTTATGAAAGAAATTTCCCTGAGCCTGCTGGCCAATAATATTTTCGGTGCAACCTATTCTTCCAATGGCTACACGTATGGATATTTGGGTGGTGCTACCGAGTACAGACAGAATTTTTATTTTCCGCAAGCGGGAAGGAATTATATGGTGATGATGGGGTTGAGGTTTTGAAGCGGGATGGTTGAATTGTCATATCGAGAAACTATCATCCAGAATCAATGTCGTTTCCTTAAGCGTTTAAGTCCGAAGGACTTGAATTTGAATAGCCCCCAACGAAACCCGATAGCTATCGGGTGGGGGAAAATAAAAATCAGGGCAAGGCAACCCTGAAAGCCTGCCTGCCGGACAGGCAGGGGTTCAATGGATAATCTGATGAATCGATTCAACCCTGAAAGGGTTGTTGGTCATTAAATTCCATTTCCTCCGGTTTCACCGGATGCTATTCAAGTTCAAGCCCCCTTCGGGCTTAAAGAAACGACATTGAATCAAGAATCAAGAAATCTTAATATCCAGCACCAAGAATCCCCTTACCTTTGCGGTATATGCCCCAAGAAAGCCAGCCGAAATTTACTGTCACCGCACTCCTTCGCCTTACACGGTTTGGCAACCTGTTGATCATTGGCATGGCCCAATATTTTGCCGCCATTTTTTTACTCGACAGCAAGCTGTTGCTCGACTGGAAATTGTTCGTCCTTGCTTCTTCCACCTCCATCATTGCAGGCGCAGGCTATATCATAAATGATTACTACGACATCAAGATTGATCTGATCAACAAACCAAGCCGAGTGGTGATTGGCAAAGACATTCCGCGCAGGTATGCATTGTTGTTTCACAGTGTTCTTTCTTTTATTGGGGTGGCCCTTGGTTTTTTGCTGGGATGGAAGATTGGGCTGATCAATATTTTTTCATCTTTTCTCCTTTGGTGGTATTCCAACAGCCTTAAGCGCCAACCGTTGATAGGCAACTTTATGGTGGCCCTGCTCACAGGCCTTTCCATCATGCTCATCAATGTGTTGTATGGCCTTAGCGATCCGTTTGTGGTTATCTATTCCCTCTTTGCTTTTTTTATGACCTTGGTTCGGGAAATCATCAAAGACATGGAAGACCTGAAAGGCGACAATACCTTCGGTTGCAAAACGCTTCCAATAATCTGGGGCATCCGAAAAACGAAATGGCTTATTTATTTTTTATTGGCACTGCTTTCTGCGTTGGTGATTTTGCTCAACACCACTTATACACAAATGCCTTTCTATTACTTTTTGTTTTTTCTCTTCGTGCCACTGGGCTTTTTCATTTTTTGGCTTGTGCCTGCCGATACCAAGCGCGATTTTTATACGCTCAGTCAATGGTGCAAGGTGATTATGTTGTTGGGGGTGGTGAGCATGGCCTTTGTTAACTGATTTTTTTGTTGATGAAAAAACCGATACAACTCGCTGTTTTTATTTCAGGCAGCGGTTCCAATGCCGAAGAAATATTTTTCTACTTCCAAATCCATCCTTCCATAAAGGTGGCCTTGGTTCTCAGCAACAATCCGGATGCGTATGGGTTGGAGCGGGCCAAAAATTTTTCTATCCCGTCAAAAGTTTTTTCGCGCATGCAATTCCGCGAAAGCGAAGAAGTGCTGAGTTGGCTGAAGGAAGCTGAGATAACCCACCTTGTGTTGGCTGGGTTTCTTTGGCTGGTGCCAGATTATTTGATCAAAGCCTTTCCTCACCACATCATCAATATCCACCCGGCCTTGTTGCCAAAGTTTGGAGGCAAGGGCATGTATGGAATGAAAGCGCACGAGGCGGTAAAAAATTCTGGCGATGCGCAAACGGGAATCACCGTTCACGAAGTGAATGAAATTTATGATGACGGAAAAATTTTATTCCAGGCTACGTGCATGGTGGACGAAGCGGATACCCCACAACAAATTGCAGAAAAAGTTCAGCGTTTGGAGCATGAACATTATCCGCGAGTGATTGAGCGATGGGTAAGTTGATTACCCTAAAGCAGCAAACGCCCTTACGGGGAAGGTGCCCATGCCTTTGATTTTTGGTGGCACTGCATTAAACGTAAATCCACGATCGGGCAATTGATCGAGGTTGCATAGATGTTCTACTATCAGGATTTCGGATTTTAATAAAATGGAATGTACAGGCCGGCTTTTTTTGCGTGTGTCATCGATGTTGTGTGAGTCGATGCCCACCAGCACAGCCCCTGCATCGCGCAGATAGGTGGCCGCTTCTTCGCTAAGAAAAGAATGGTTTTCAAAATAGGCATCCGTTCGCCAAAAAGTGCTCCAATGGGTGTTTACCAAAACTGCTTTTCCACGCACATCTACTTTTTCGAAAAACTTTTTCCCCACTTCAATTCCATTTTTGTAATCGGCTTGCACTACAACAGCGTCAAGGTTTGCAGTCTTCTCAAGTAAAATCTCGCTCAGGTCTTTGCCATCGGCATAGCGGTGAAAAGGCGAATCGAGATACGTGCCTGTGTTGGCCACTATGTCAATTTTGCCAATTTGAAATTCCGTGCCAGCCTCATAAAATCCTCTCGACCGCTCACGGCTCAGATAATCACAGATGATGGGAGCAGGCAACCCTTTGAACGTGATCATGCCATGCTCTATGGTATGGCTGAGATCAATTAACCTTTTCATTTTTTGGTGCGTTCGATCAGTTGAAAATCAGTGGCCTTTGGAAAATCGTCAAACACCTGTTGGATAAACGCATCGGGCACAGCGAGCTTTCGTGCCAAAATATCCATCCACGCTCCATCCAAATTGATGATGGCTGCGAGTGTTCCGTCAGCTTTTAGAAAATGATGGCGCACACTCCATCGCGAAAAATCGGTGGTGGCTTTGGTCACAGATAAGTCAACCGTGATGCTGTCTTCAAATTTTATCTCCCGTTTGAACACCGCCTCCTCACGAAATAAAATTGGCCCGATGCGAAGCTCTTCAAACTTGAGGTTGGTAAGGCCATGTTGCGAGAAGCAGGCGATGCGTACTGTGGCCCCATAATCGTAATAGGCAGAATGGCGCAGGTGCCGGTTCTGATCAATGTCCGACCAGCGAACTTGAATTGGGAGGGAGAATTTATCCATGCATTGGATTCAGTAATTCAAAATAGTACTCATCAATCAATGTCGTTTCAATTTTAAAAAGCCCCAAGTCGCGCAGGCGTCTGACACCTTTTAGGTGTCTGACGCCTATCTTGAGTTATTTTTCATATCCCAATCTTTTCCCGCTTGGTCCAGATTTCATCGATAGGGTCGCCCTTGCTGCTCTTGCCACTGTGGCGCCAGTCGCCTCCTTCAATAAGTGAAAAATCAAAATCCAATTTTGCGCCCACGCGACTGTTGTCTCGTGAAAAAAATTCTATGCTCTCGATATATTTTCCATTCTCCGTAGTATAGGTGCCGCCCCCAGTTCCAAAAAATTCTTTCGTTTCGTTGTTGTAGGCAATCCATTGAAAGCGTGTGCCCGAAAGTATTTTCATGGTTTTGCGTGCACCGGGTGTCATCTTTTGCACTCGGATATCTGTAACACGCCCGGTGATGAGCCAAGCACCCGCCAACTGGCCTGGCTTGCCTGCATCGATGCGCGCAAATTCCTGAACCGTGCTGCCCGATTTTAAAATCAGCTTATCATTTTTCAAAGTCATTTCCGACTTCCGTTCGGTGCCAATCAAGTCTGGCTTCATGGTATTGAATTCCTGGGTTTCGATAAACTGATTTTTTTCGCTGCGCCACAGGCCTCCGTACGTGCCTGTGTAAGTTTTGTCTTTGTTGCTATATACCCCAGCCGAAAAGAATTTTCCGGCCACAATAAGTGTGACTCGATTTTCTTCTGGCCCGCTTTGCCAAGCACCCGTGAGGTCGGGGGATTGGGCTGAGAGCGAAAGGCTACAGAGTAGGATGGAAAGTATAATGATTGGTTTCATAGAAGTTAAGTTTAAAGCGTATTGTAATGTGAGCTAATTTATTCCCGAGGGATCTCTGCTTGCATGAAAAATATCCAAAACAAGAATGTATTCAGGAGTTACCTCATAAATAATTTTGTAACTCCAAATTACTTTGAATCTAAAATTGCCAGGCACATTCATTAAATGGGGCTCCTTTGCAAATTTTTCCGGAAAACCGCCTAATGCTCTAACCTGTTTTACTATTTCGTTTCTTACCCGTGTAGCAACCCCTACTGATTCACGATACTTTATATAATCGTAAATCAATGTCGTTTCCCTAAGCTCATAAGTCCGAAGGACTTGAATTTGAATAGCCCCCAATGAAATTGGGGGATAAAAAAATCAACCAAGGCAATCCTGAAAGGGTTGAATAATCTGATGACGACACATTCAACCCTTTCAGGGTTGCGAGGCCATTAAATTCCATTACCTCCGGTTTCACCGGAGGCTATTCATATTCAAGCCCCCTTCGGGCTTTAAGGAAACGACATTGAATCGTAAATACTTCTTAACGCTACTTTAGCCTCATCATCCCAAATGATTTTGAACTTCCTTTTCACCATGCCTTCATTTCTTTTTCAATTTCCTCATGTGAAATAAATTGTCCTGATGATACTCTTTTTTTTGCAGCTTGAATACGATTTTTTAAAATTCTTTCGGTCAGGGGTTTCCCCGGAAGGGTATAATTTTCATCGGCATATCCTTTGGCAACTGAATAAAGTATTTTCAAAAGTCTTGTGTCTCCATTTTTAATAACCTCCTGAAGTTTTGCTTGTATATTTTTAGTTTCCATATTGAATAAAATTTATTGAAGCAAGTTAATAATTTACGGTGTGTTCACTTCATGGAAACCATCGCCCTGATGATCGGTCCAACTCATCGGATAATTTTTATCCAAAAATTCCAACGAATCTTCGGTAAGATGCAGAGGCCGGAAAGTATCCACCATCACAGCCAGTTCATGTGTCTCTTTCGCACCAATACTTTTTTCTACCGTGCCCGGATGTGGTCCGTGTGGCAACCCACCGGGATGCAACGTGAACGAACCTCGTTCAATTCCCCTGCGGCTCATAAAATTTCCTTCGGCATAATAGAGCACTTCATCGCTGTCGATGTTGCTGTGGTTGTAGGGTGCCGGTATGGCGAGCGGATGATAATCGAACAAGCGCGGCACGAAAGAGCAGATGACAAAATTGCGCGCCTGAAAAGTTTGGTGTGCCGGTGGCGGCTGATGTATGCGTCCCGTGATGGGCTCAAAATCGTGTATGGAAAAAGCATAGGGCCAGAGAAATCCATCCCACCCAACAAGGTCAAGCGGGCTGTGTTCATACACATAGTGGTGCAGGTAGCCTTGCTTTTTTATCTTCACTAAAAATTCGCCTTGAGCTGTGTCGGTGATCAGTTCGTGTGGAGGCCTGATGTCGCGTTCGCAATAGGGTGAGTGCTCACTCAGTTGGCCGAGTTGATTGCGATATCGCTTTACGGTTTCCACGGGAGAGGAAGATTCTATGATCAACAAACGCAGCGGGCCTTCTTCAAATTCCAATTTGTAAATCACTGTGCGCGGAATGACAATGTAATCTCCTTGCCGCAAATCCAATTTTCCAAACGGTGAAATCAAAACACCTTTGCCATCGTGAACATAAAGCACTTCATCGCCTTCGGCATTTTTATAGAAGTAATCCATGTGGCGTTTGGATGGCGAGCAAATGGAAATGGAGCAATCGCTGTTGGTGAGCAATACTTTGCGCGCACTCAGATAATCGGTGCCGGTAACCGTTACCTTGGAAGTATTGAGGTGGGTTTGTTTGAGATCGTATTTTTCGATCGGCTTCGGGCCATACTTCACCGCCTCTTTTACGGCCTTGATACGCGTGGGCGCATGGATGTGATAGAGGTTGGAATAGATGCCCGAAAAACCTTCGGAGCTCACCAACTCTTCTTTGTATAAACTGCCATCTGGCTGGCGGAATTGTGTGTGGCGCTTAGGTGGGATTTTTCCAAGGTGATGGTAATACATGGTTAAAAGATTTTGGTTTTACAAGATAGGATTTAAAGGAATGGAAAAGTTTGGGAGAAAAAATTTCCAGGCAATAATGAAATTGTTATTGTTGTCTTTTAACAAGATAATCGGTTTAGATTAGATTATCCTATAAAATTTTAACCACCAGCCCTTCACATTTTGCTCCTGCTCAACTCCGGTATCCTATCAAAAAGTTTGATGGCTTGCTGAAGCACTTCGTTGGTCTGGTTGAAGATCGGATAGAAATTTTCGTTGCCCCAAACATTGCGCGCCACTTCGGCTTTGATGTAAATCTGAAACAGTCTTTTGTTTTTCAAAAGGTCTTTGTAATCAGGCTTGATTTTGTTTTTGATCCCCATCTCCACCACGTTGTTGATCATGGCCTGCGACACCTCAAAATTTTGGAGGTAGGCAGGATAGCCTTTGTCTTTCAACAAAGTTTTCTTTTCGTTGGCGTAGCTAAAAGAATATTCGCGCAAAATGTTTGCGTTAAATAGTTGATTGAAATATTTGCTGTTGCCGGTGGTGTCCAAGGGCACAAAATAATCGGGCATGATGCCTCCTCCACCATACACCGTGCGCCCATGTTCGGTCTTATATTTAAGCGAGTCATTGAACCGGATACTGTCTGCAGAAAAGAACTCACCGTTTTTATAACGCTTCACCAAATCTTTTTCATAGTCGGCCAGGTCGTTGTATGGTTTTTGTATCGAGCGCCCGCTCGGAGTGTAGTACCGCGATATGGTCAGGCGCACTTCCGATTTATCATCCAAGACAAAAGGCCGTTGCACCAATCCTTTTCCATACGACCTGCGGCCCACAATCAACGCCCGGTCGTTATCTTGCAGGGCACCCGCCACAATTTCGGAAGCCGAGGCACTGCCTTCGTTCACCAACACAATCAAATCCCCCCGCTCAAAGTCACCTTGCTCGGTGGCAAAACTGTTTTCGTTGTATTTTTCTTCCTGCCCCAACGTGAAAACTATCTTCTCCCCTTTCGGCAAAAATTCATCGGCAATGTTAATGGCCTGGTCCATGTAGCCGCCCGGGTTTCCTTGCAAGTCGAAGATCAGTTTTTTCATTCCCTCCTTTTGCAATTTGCCCATGGCCTCCTTTACTTCGGCAAACGTGGTTTGTGCAAACCGGCTCACTTTGATGTAGCCGATTTCCGAATCGATCATGTATGATGCGTCCACCGAGAATTGGGGGATTTTGTCGCGCACAATGGTGAACACGATCGGCTTGCTTTCATTTTTTCGCAGCACTTCAATTTTTACTTCGGTGCCCTTGGGCCCTTTCAAATGCAGTTGCACATCGCGGTCGGACAAACCGATGGCCGCAATATTCTTGTCGTTTACTTTTATGATTTTGTCGCCCGAGCGAAGGCCTACGCTTTCGGAAGGCCCGCCATTGAGCGCAGCCACTACTACCAGCGTATCGTGAAAAATATTGAACTCTATTCCGATGCCTTCAAAGTTTCCGCGCAAGTCTTCGTTGGCCTCAACAATGTCTTTGGACGAGATGTAGGCCGAGTGCGGATCTAATTTTCCCAGCATGTGCTCAATGGCTCCTTCCACAAGTGCCTCGGTGTTGGCCGTGTCCACATATTCATTTTTGATCAGGCTCAGCACCTCCCGCAATTTCTGAGCTTCCAGGCCCACATCGCCCGAACCACTTTTATGGGTCAGGCTTGCACCAATCAGCACACCACCAGCCAGGCCAATGCATAGGATAAGTGGCAAACTGATCTGATACTTCGAATTCTTCTGCTCCTCCATAAGTTTAAGCTCGTTGTTTGGTATTCTAACGAAAGAACAAAATTAATTGTTAGTGTTAGATTTTTGGTAGAAAGGGGTTTAGTATATTTACCACCGATGGCAAAAGAAATGTTGCGATACCGGCAAATTGCAGACCTGGTCGATCAGGACAACATGAGGGCGCAGGTACTTTATTATTTCGGCATCAAGTTTTTCGAATACCCACAGCACACGCTGGAGCAGGTTTGCTTTGAAAAAGGTTTGCTGGTAGAGGCGGTGGTGCGCGAATTGGAATCGCCCTATGAAAATTTCGATGAAGCCGATCTTCCTGTGATGGGCTGGCCCGTTGACCTGATCATGGAATATCTCCGGCATACCCATTTTCTGTTTGTGAAGCATAAACTTCCCTATATAGCAAAGCTGATCGAAGGCTTTCATGCCAATGATAAAGATTATGACGCAGTGGCGAAAGATTTGAAAACACTTTTCCCTTTGTTTCAGGAAGATTTCATCCACCACATTTACGAAGAAGAAGACACACTTTTCAAATACATAGCCGTGCTGGACCGCGCAGCCAAAGGCCGCTACAACCCTTCGCAACTCTATCGCCTGATGGAGAAATGCCCGATGCAAAAATGCGCTATGGAGCACGAAGCCCATGACGATGAAATGGCGGGCATACGCAAAATAACAAAGGACTATCACCTGGCGTCCGAAGCACCCTTGCATGTAAAGGTGATCTATGGCGAGCTACTGTCGTTTGAAAAAGCCCTGCGCACCCATGCGCGGGTTGAGAATGAGATTTTGTTTCCTAAAGCCTTGGGCATGGAAAACAACGTGAAGAAGAAATTCTTTGACCTGGCCCGCTCCAATTGATCACTTTTTTTTAATCCGAAATTTTTAATGGGTAGGATAATGGCCATCGATTATGGATTGAAGCGCACTGGCTTGGCCGTAACAGACCCCATGCAAATTATTGCCACAGCCCTTGAAACAGTGGAGACCTCAACGCTGATCGGATACCTTAAAAAATATTTTCAAAAAGAAGAAGTGGACAGCGTGGTAATTGGATTGCCCAAACAGCTAAACAACACCGACTCACAAATTGCCCCGGAGGTGCGCAAGTTCATGGAGAAATTTAAAATTGCCTTTCCCGACAAACCCATCGAAACCGTGGACGAACGCTTTACCAGTTCGATGGCACAGCAAGCCATGATTGCTGGTGGCATGAAAAAAAAAGACCGAAAGGTGAAAGGCAATGTTGACAAGATCAGTGCGGTGCTGATCTTGCAATCGTATATGCAGAGGATGTAAGCAACTTCTAATCTTATTCGTCATAGAGTCAAAAAAGTTTAGTAGAGATTTCCATCCTTTTGCAGTTAATATTTTGGTTCATCCCCAAAAACATTTTTTTGTATATTGCTGAGAGAACAAATCAACACGCCATGAAAAATCTAACCTTCAAAGTACTTTTCTTTATTTTAGTTTCTCCACTCGTTGGATTCGGGCAAGACTTAACCTTTGCCGGAATAGAAGAAGTGAAAACACTCAAGCGTGGAAAAGAATACAATATAAAATGGATGGGAAGCGCAAAAGACAAAATGATAAAAATTGAACTGCACAACCTTACTGGCAAAGTTCAAAATTGGGATGGCCTGCAAAATGACGGTAGTCAGGTAGTCAAATTGAAATCCGGTTTAAAGCCCGGCAAAAATTATAGTTTCAAAATAGTGACTGATGATGGCGAGTTTGTAAGCTCACAAAATGTTCAAATAAAAAGAAGAATACCCTGGGCTTTAAAGGTATCAGCGTTAACTATTTTTCCCGTCACACTATTGCTCATCAGGGAAGATGGTGTAATGGAAGCCCCTCGTCCACCTAACTAATGGGATTCATTGCATTCGTAAATGGCAATCCTAAATTCTATACACAATAGATGAATTGCCACGACAATTAGCTCGGGTGTACCACAGCTTTGTGCTTGGACTAAAGTCCCTTGAAATTTTATTATCAATTGCCACGGGCCTGCCTACCGGACAGGCAGGCTTAAGCCCCTTGTTTATGCACACATCTTTCAAATTATTTTTTATCGAATTTGGAATCAATACAAGGTTGGCAGTGGGAATCCAAGAGCCA
>JAYVAI010000020.1:0-5689 GCA_043751075.1 Cyclobacteriaceae bacterium
ACCCCAATGCTGATTATAGATAAATTGTTTGTATCCTCACAATCGGTAATGAAGTTTATATACTGATAATCGGTAAAGCCTAAGTAACATTTGGCGCGCACACGAAGTTGATAAGAGTACCCGGGTGAAAGATTATCGAACGTTGTTGAGTAAGCCTGATACCAATAGGTATTGCCGGAAAATCTATAGTCAATCTGAAATTGATCGAACGTTGTGTTTTGTGGCAGCATTATGATTGCCGTTTTGCTTGATGGGGTGAGGCCTATGAGTGAAGGGTCAGGGCAATTAGCAGGGGAGTTCTGCCAGATTTCCATTTGATAGCCATCATGAGGGCTATAATAATAAGAAATTGTGTTGATGACTTCTGGCCTGCCATCACCGTTTAAATCATTAATGGTTATCTTAGTATCAACATAGTTTCCTTCCCCTGTGGGCATGCCATACTCTTCAAATTTCTCTAATGAAGATTCTGATAAATGATCCCCAGACTCAGTTTTGTTTTTAAGAAAAATAAATTGCCTATTGTGGAGATCAACCAGCATATCTACTTTCCCGTCACCATTAATATCGCCCGGCTGAAAGTTTGATCCAGAATATCCGTTCAGTGCGGTAACAGATTTACTGAAATTGATAGTTGATGAAGTTGTATTGTTTTCCATAGTGGATAACCTTCCAATTTTAGCTTCTGACATTGAAGTTATATCTTTCCATCCATCTTGGTTTAGGTCTTGAGAAACATATTGAGAAACCCGATGCCCAGCAGAATCTTGAACGATATTTTCTTCAAAGTCAAAAGCGCCAGGGTAACTATTGTTTTTTAGTATTGGAACAAACAATCTATTGTCCCCTCCGGCAATTATCTCAGGCTTGCCGTCATTGTTCAGATCATCAGTAAATAAGTAAAAAGCAAAGTAAGGAAGTGATATTGAAAATTGTTTTACAAAATTCTCAGGTAAGATAAATCCCTTCGGGTTTTGATTGCGGTAAATATTAACAATGGAGCTACCGGCATATAGAAAGTTGGAAAGTGCTATATCGATATGGCCATCCTGATCGAAGTCATTGAATGTTAAATCCCAGAAATGGCTGATTGGCAAATCAACTGGAGTTCCAAAAAAAATAAAACCGGGCACTGATAAATTCGGCCATATCCGTAACCTGTTTTGATAACTTCCTACAATGTCCTTAAGGCCATTGCCGTCAAAATCAACTAACGATAAAATTCCGGGAGTATATTCAGAAGGAAATGTGTTTCTGATAAATGATTCCTCGGTTATATCACCGCCCTGATTTACGTTCTGGTAAACCGAAAAGCCCAGGTAATGGTGTGCAATAATATCAGGCTTATTATCACCATCCATATCTTGCACCAAGGCCTGATAGATGTAAACATCAGCGATGCCAACCCGAAGTTGCAGACTGTTTTTCTTGAACTCACCTATAAAAGTGGGCACAAATTCCCTTACCGATTCAGCGGCCAATCCCGATTCGGCATCCAACAAAGTTATCGGCCCAAGGGATGCACCTGCTGGCACTTTCACTTTTATTTCTGTTGAACTTGAAGAAAGCACCACTGCACGGGTGGCACCAAAACTTACTAAATTTTTTTCACGCATTGAGTTAAAGTTCTGCCCGTTAATAGTTACCTCCGTGCCTATCGGTGCAGTTACTGGTGTGTAAGCACTGATAATCGGTTTCACTGCGGTGAAAAAACTTACTGACCCAGTGGTTGACGATGCAAAACCATTGGTGGCTATTAACCTGTAATAATATGTTTTGCGCGGCAGAAGATTTATGACCGATGCAGAAATATTTAGAAACTCGGTCGTGTCGGGCAGCGGGTATGATGGTGTCACCAAACCTAATGCAGATGTTAACCCATACTCAAAATAAAATGAAGTGGGCAAACTGTTGGGGTTTACTTCACCGTACAGCGTTGCGCTGGTTTCGGTTACATCCACTGTTTGTTTAATTTTTACTAATGGTGCAAGCGAAAGGGTGGTGAATTCCGTGGCCGCATAAGAGTTTCCGTTTTCGTTGGTGGCCACAAGCCTAAAGTAATATTTGGTTTCGCTTTGCAGCCCGGTTACAATGCCTTCAACCGTATTTACATATTTATAAATTAAAGATGAACTTCCGAAAGCCGGTGTGGTTCCGTATTCAAAATGGTATGTAACCGTGTCGCCTCGGGGCAACAGGCTGCCTTTGATTTTAACCGTGGTGGCATAAATATCATAAATTTCAAGGCTCGTAATGATGGGCTCGTCTATCACACCAACTGCATCCCAGGCTTTGTCCACTTCCTGATAAGTAACAGAATTTTTCCCGTACAAATCGGCTGTGGCCAACAAGGAACCGATGCGGCTATCGAGATAATCCGAGGAATAACTCAGGTACTCCGTTAGGTTTCTGTAGGCAATTTTGGTTGCGGCATCCATGCCGATCGCATTTACCGAGTAGTTTACCTGATGATCGTTTACTCCGCTGCCTCCTGTACATAAAAGATAAAACCAAAAATTTTGTACGCCCGAATTGTAATGTACGCCACCATTATCTGCATTACCCGTAAACCACATTTCACCGACATATGTATCCGGTTGATTTTGGAGATTGGGGTTGCTTAAATTTCGCAGGCCGCCAACACGATAATGTTTGGCCAACACCCAAGTGGCCGTATCACCGAACGTATCAAACTCAATGGCTTTACCGAAAATGTCGGAGAACGATTCGTTGAGCGCTCCCGGTTCATCATAGTATTGTAGGCCTGCCTCGTGCTGGGTCACCCCGTGGGTCAGTTCATGGCCCACCACATCAAGTTCAACCAGCGGGTTGTTGTTGCTGCCGTCTCCAAATGCCAATAGCTTTGGGCCGCCTAGCCAAAAGGCATTATTCATGCCTACATCAACATGCACATAAGATTTAATAGGGCCACCATTATTATCATAGCTGTTGCGGTTGTGCCTTTTGAAGTAGTATTCAAAAGCCTGCTCGGCAGCCCATTGAACCGATACCGCTGGTTTGTAGTACGGATCGTTATAGGTATTATCTGAAGAATAGAAATCATACACTTTATGCCATTCGAAAAACCAGAGCAATGATAAAATGTTAACATTCGCGAAATCGTAAGTCCCGATCTCACCCCCATTTTCTGTTTGCCCTACCAACCGCGAAGCCGAAGAATTTTCATACGTTTCAACTTTAATAGTTTGAGTTCCATAGTAGTTTGTGATTCCCGTTCCTGTGCCATAGGGAAGGGGCGGTATTGTTTCTTTTTCTTTAAAGCAAGTGTTTACCAAGCTTACTTTATTGATCACTTGCCCGTTGCGCGCATCCATGGAAATCCTCCATCGCTCAATGAGCGACACATCTATATCAAACTGAAAAGCGATGGAAAAACTTTCGGGCGCGAAGGTGAACTCCTTCGATACGATCAACTTCTTGCCTGGCCTAAAAACTGTATCCTTGGTTTGCAGATATTTTACTGCCAGGTGAAAAGCGGACTCTTCACTGAAAGTAGTTTTAGTATCCAGGTTTATGCTTCGAATCGCCCTGCCGTTGGCTGAGGTAACAAACCCATTCTTCTCGTGAACCCTATAGCCCATGCCTTCAAGAGCAATGCCTTTATAATATTGTTGCAAGAGGCGGTGCTGCATCCCAAGATTATCTGTATTTGATTCTGCTTCGATGAAGGCAAATTCGGAAGGGATACTAAAATAACTGTTGATGTTGGCCAGAAAGTGTGAGGCCGTTACAGTACGCTCTTTAAATTCTATCGCCCGTGGCGGCTCATTCTTGTTGCCATAGTAAAATTTACCAGTGCCCGTGCTCGATGAGCTTAGGGTATTTGCGTTTACGCTTAGCCTTTGCTGCGCCATAAGAGGGCCAACAGAAAAGGTAATTAAAGATAGGAGTAGGATTCGCGCGAGCATGGGTTGCCAATTTAGTCCAATTGTGTCCTTTGTGCAACGTTTGTGTACTTAGTGGTTTATGGCTTTTACCACAAAGAACACGAAGGATTCACAAGGTTCACAAAGGAATGCAAAATGCACACCCGCATGACGTATCACTTCATAATATGCAACCAGTTTTTACAAGTGGCCAAGTCGCCCACCTTTAAATGAATATAATATACACCGCCCACCAGGTCGGGCGCGTTCCAATCATTTTTGTAGTCTGGAGATTCAAAAACTTTTTTGCCCCAGCGATCAACCACAATCAATTGTAGCGTAAGGCCAACGGTGGATGGAGCTATCACGTTGGACCCAAAGCCTATCTTGAAGTTATCGTTGTAGCCGGGCGAGGCATCGGGGGTAAATACATTTGGAATGAATAGCGTATAAACCGGCAGTTGCACGGTCTCTTCAAAAGCGCAGAATTTTTTTTGTGCAATAAACTTCATGGAATACATGCCGTCCTTTTCATATATATGTTCAACTTCGGTTTCTTCTGAAGTCGTGCCATCGCCAAAGTCGAAGCGAAAGGTTACGTCTTTGGCGGGGGGTGTCAAGTTTTGAACTAAAACGGAAGGGCGATCCATACAACTGCCCTTTAAAAGATGCTCCCATTTCAAATCAACACGCTCCACCACATTTACTTGTATCGTGTCTTTCTTTGAACAACCATTTGCATCCGTTGCCGTAACAAAATATTTCGTAGTGGTTGCAGGCTTCACAACGGGCGAGGGGGTTGATGAAACAAATGTGCGGTCTTCCGTAGTCCATGCATATATGCTTCCGCCCGTGGCGGTCAATTGAAACGTTGAGCCCTCACAGATTTCAACATCATCGCCCACCTTGATTTGCTCCTTAAAATAGTTGATTATCATTATTACAGAATCAACCTTGTTACAAGTATTGGGGTTGAAGGCTTTCAATTTTACTTTGTAAACACCCTGCTCTTTGTATCCATGAAGTATGGAAACGGTATCGTCCTTTGTTTTTGCGAGGATGGTGCCATCATCAAAATCCCAAATAAAATTTTCACCTTTCACACTTAGGTTTTTAAATCGGATGGGTTCAGGAAAGCAAACATTATTGTAGCCTGGTTTGGTAAAGTTCGGTTTAAAGGTTTGAAAAAAAGCCCGAACATTTGGCGTTACGCCTACATTTAATGTATCTGTTTTTGAGCAGCCATTGGCATCTACAACAGTAACAAAGTATGAAGTTGTGCTGCTTGGGCGAATGAAAGGAGATTGCTGCGAGGAAGAAAATGTTCCATCGCTGCTGGTCCATAAGTAACTGACACCACCGCTTGCCGTAAGTTGAAAACTATTCCCATCGCACATCATTCCATCTTTACCCACTGAAATATTATCCTTAAAATAATTAATGACCTTGGTTGTAGAATCAGTCTGACTACAAGTACTCAGGTCTATGATCTTAAGTTTTACTTGATACTTACCCGCTTGTTGGTATTGGTGGATGAGTGATTTTGGGTCTTTGTCATTTTGGACTACCACTGTTCCATCATCAAAATCCCAAACAATAGTTCTACCTCCTGTGCTCAGATTTTGAAATACGATTGAATCAGGATAGCAGACATTGTTGAACCCGGGCATTGTTAAATCCAACGAGTTGGTTTGGAACGCTGCCCTAAGTGATGACAAGTCGAATTTGAATGCAGCATTATTGCAATTCGGGCTACGGTTCAATCTTGATTTGGCGCCCGGTGTGGTTGGAAAATCTGATGT
>JAYVAI010000021.1:0-15655 GCA_043751075.1 Cyclobacteriaceae bacterium
ACTAGGAGGATGGGTTCCGGGTAAGTTATACGGATTGACTCTAATGCATTTATTATTGTGCATTGCAATAACCTTTGGTTTAATCGGTTTCTTTGATAGAAAAATCCAGTTGGCTAATAAAGTAAGAACTGCAATCTTAATTTTGGTTTCATTATTATTTACTTACGAAGGAATATTTAATTTCTTCTATCAAAGCGGACAAGACGGTGACCAATTGCAATTTAAACAGATGTCTCTCCTTCAATTCTCCTTTCTTGTAGGTATATTGATTAAAATATTCAGTCCCAAAGCCGAAATGAATAACTAGGATACAAAACTTCTTCTTCATGATTTGATTTTTAAAAGTAGCTGGTGGATTTTTCATACTGATGTTCCTTGGGACAAACTACTTCGCCTTTGTTGGTGTTCTTCACCAACAAACATTGTGAAAGAAGATGATTGGTGAGTGGATGATGAGCAAACACATTTTAGGAAGTAAAAAGGGATTTTGTGATGTTAGCATATTTTGAGTGCATGTTGGTGAAGAACACCAACATGGGCGAGAGAATACTCTCCATCGCTTCAATAGTTTAACAGATACCAAAAAAAGATGCTTACGGAAATCAATCCAAAAATGCCCATGCGCCATAAAGCCGCCACTAATGATAGATTGGCGAACTAAATCATCTACATAAATACTGTCTTTGGGCAATACGCTGAGTCCCCGAAGCAGGAGACTCCACGCTTCTAATCCGGTCTTTTTAAAACTTCTTTAATCCCATCTTCGTTATCGACAACCTTAGGGGACTCTGCTAACCTTGAACATTTGTGCATCTAATCAACATTTTTTTTGACACATATTTCATATCTTTGACGAGTGAAAAAACGCAGGGAAATAGAAATGAATTTTGAGATAGGTAAGTTGACGAACTCAATTGAAAATTCGTTGACAGGCGAAATTTTTGAAACCGAGGTAACACGGATTTTACAGAAAGACAGTAAGCAAATTAGTAAAGCTGATTGGGAATTTGACTGGCACAAAGAGTTCAAAGACTCTGCAAACGAAATTTACAAACTCACCACAGTCAACAACTCAACAATTATTCATGGACTAATTTGTTTCACGGACAAACACGATCATATTTTTATGCCTCTCATTGAGAGTGCAAGTTTCAACCAAGGCATATATAAACTTTATAAGGGCGTTGCTGGAAATTTAGTTGCTTATGGTTCTAAAGTTTCGTTTGAGAAAGGTTATGACGGAGTAGTTTCATTCGTAGCCAAATCAGAGCTCATAGAACATTACCACCTGACATTGGGAGCAAAGCGTTTTGGTGGTGGCAACCGAATGTTCATTGACACCAGAGAAGCATTAATTTTAGTAAAACAATATTTTAAAAACTTCAATCATGGCAAACTTTAAAAAAATGGACGACCACGATTTTGTTTTCGTTAACAAACCGTTGACACAAAAAGAAGAGAAAGAATTTAGCGACTTCCTTAAAGCCCGTAAGTCAAGAGTGAAAGCGAAACGAACTTTGCGGACTGTCTCACGAACAAGAGTGACTGCATAACTCCACCTGTTTGCCCTGCCTTTGTTGGTGTTGTGCGGATGTGAGCGGGCAGCTCACCAACAAGCTGACTGCACGTACAACCCCAACAATATTGACAAAATAGAAAAATAGCTTCTATTCCAAGCAGCCTCCCTAATTTAGCAAAACACAAAAAATATGCTTACGGAAATCAATCCAAAAATACCCATGCGCAATAAAGCCACCACTAAGGATTTTTATTTGAACAAGCTGGGTTTTAAAGAATTTGGAAATGCTGACCATGAAGGCTACCTGATGGTTCATAAAGATAATATACAAATCCACTTTTTTGAATTTAAAGAACTTGACCCGAAAGAGAATTACGGACAAGTGTATATACGAACTGATGATATTGATAAATTGTATCAGTCCATGCAGGACAAAAAATTGATTATACATCCGGCAGGGCAATTGCAAATAAAACCCTGGGGTCAAAAGGAATTTTCGATGCTTGACCCTGACAATAATTTACTGACTTTTGGACAAAGCATGTAGCGAGAGACCACACTTTAGCTTTGTGAACGTTAAAAAATAATTCCTGAGTCTCGTTATACCCTCAATGAAGACAATGCTATTTATGAAGACTATCCTTACCAACTAAATAAATCCTTGCTGGATGCATTGATTGAAAATTTTGATCAGATGAGCCATAAAGATTAAAGAAAGAAAATCTAAAATCTCCTATCTCCTATCTCCTATCTCAAATCTCCCATCTTAATTCATCCTCAGCAATACTTCCGCCACCACCATTGAAAGACAATCAAACCCCAGATGCGTGCGTGCACATCTTGTGGGTTGGATGAGAATAGTTGTTGTTTTAGTTTTTCTATTTCGTGATAATTAAAAATCCCTTGTTCCCTTATGTTCTTTTCTGAAAGCAGGTCGTCCACAATCAAAGACTTCATTTCTTTTCGGAACCATTTCAGCAAGGGCACTTCAAATCCCTTCTTGGGCCGGTTATATAATTTTGTGGGCAGTATGTCGCGAAAAGCATCTTGTAAAATCCTCTTGCGGATGGAGTTGTTTATTTTATAGTCATCTGGAAGGCTGAACAAAAAGGCAACAACTTGAAAATCCAAAAAGGGTACGCGCACTTCCAAGCTGTTGGCCATGCTCATCAAATCCACTTTCGTGAGCATGTCGTTGGCAAGCACCAGGTGCATGTCGGTGAGCAGGATGTCGTTGATGGTTTCTCTTTCAGGAATGGATTGAAGCAGTTTCTTTTTTCGACCTTCATACTGCTGCTGTTGAAATTTTGTTTTTGCTGTTTCTGATAACAAGGCGTGTGCTTCTGGTTCCTTCGCAAAGCCCGCCCATTGCCAATAGCGTTCCTGGCTGTCTAATTTCAATCCTTCTGCAAAGCGATGGAGTTGGCGCAATTTATTTCCCAAGGCATTGTTCCTGGATTGTGGCAGGGCATTCCAAACAGGTGCCAAGGCCGACACTAAATTTTCCTTCCAGCCACGGTGCATCATGCGGTGGAAGGCCGCGTGTTTGTTGTATCCGGCCAGCATTTCATCGGCACCATCGCCAGAAAGGGCCACGGTTGCATGCTTGCGTGTTTCTTTACTTAAAATAAAAACATTGATGGCCGAAGAATCCGCAAAGGGTTCATCAATATAATCGAGCACTGAGTTGACGTGGGCAAACAGATCATTGTTAGTAAGAGAAAATACGGTGTGGTTTGTTTTGAAATGATGGGCCACTAAGTTGGCATAATCGGTTTCATCAAAAAACTTTTCATCGCGAAAGCCAATGGAGAATGTGTGAAGGTCGGGTTTGTGTTTGCTGGCCAACGCCACGATTACAGACGAGTCGATGCCGCCACTGAGAAACGCACCGAGGGGAACATCGGCCACGAGCCTGCGCTGCACGGAGTCTTCCAAAAGTGTTTTTAGTTTTTCTTTTGCTTCCGGATAGGCCGGTGCGGTTGCCCGAGCAGGGTAGGGGATTTTATAATAGCAATGAGTTTCAAATTTCTTTCTGCTTACTGTTAGATAATGACCGGGCATCAATTTTTTTACATGTGTGAAAATGGTATCCGGTGCCGGTATATAATTTAATTGCAAGAATGTAAACAGCGAAGTGTAATCCAATTCTTTGTTGATACCGTATTCGATAATGGCTTTCATTTCTGATGCGAACAGGAATTTATCTTCATCAAAAACATAGAGAAGGGGCTTGATGCCGAAGCGGTCGCGCGCCACAAAAAATGTTTGCTCCTGCTTGTCGTAAATGCAAAAGGCAAAGAAGCCATTCAGTTTTGGAAGGCATGCAGCACCATAGTGAATGAACATGGTGAGCAAGACTTCGGTATCGGATTGTGAAATGAATTTGATACCCAATGATTCCAATTCTTTTCTAAGCTCGCGGTAATTAAAAATCTCTCCGTTAAAGATGATGCAGTACCGCTTGGATGCACTCCACATGGGCTGATGGGCAATGCTGCTGGTGTCGATGATCGACAGCCTGCGGTGGCCCAGCGCAACAAACTCATCCAAGTATATGTCCTGAAAATCGGGGCCACGTTTTTCCAGAGCCATGGTGGCAGCCGTTGCGTGCACCATGTGGAATTTTCCTATGAGGTTAAAAGCAAATACACCGGTGATGCCGCACATTTATGGAAAATATTTTACAAGGTGGCGATCATTCTTTTGCGACAAGTTTGTATCCGTGGCAATTCTTTGTATCAATTGGAAACTTCTTATAACGGCTTGATCATAATATTCCGAAACCATGCTTCGCTTCCATGGTCTTGCAACACAAGGTGGCCTTTGCTGGCAGCACCATATCCGGTGGCTTCATTCCACTTGCTTGCTTTTTTTAGTGCCAGCCAATCAGGAGAATTCAAATCATAGTCAACTACTTTGTCGCCATTCAGCCAATGCTCTACATGGTTTTTGTTCACTATTAGTTTTAAGGAGTTCCACTCTCCGGCAGGTTTTGTTTTTGTTTTGCCGGCCGCATGCATTCCATAGTTTGATCCCGTAAGGTGGTCGGGGGTTTCATTGGGGAAAGCGGTGTCATCCATCAATTGAAATTCGGGCCCTGAATAATAAGGCTGTTCAAATTCTTCTGTAACCCGAAACATGACTCCCGAATTTCCTTCAGCACCAATTTTCCAATCGAACACCAACTCAAAGTTTTCATATTCGGATGTGGTCATGATGTCGGCACGTTTGTCACCAACACCCGTTACCGTTTCATCAAGTGCTTTGCAATGCAGAGTTCCGTCAACTGCTTCCCAGGTGTTATTTTCGCGGGCTTTAAATATTTGCCAGCCATTGGTGGTTTGCCCATCAAACAGCAACTGCCAGCCCTCGGCTTTTTGTTGTTCGGTAAGTTGTGGAGCAGGCGAGGCCTCCGGATTTGCGGTGGCTTCACCATCTTGTTTTTTTGGAGAACATTGAATCAACATGGCAAACAGGGCCAGAAAGCAAATTTTTTTCATGGTGGAGTTTTAAAGGTTTGGTTACTTAATGTGAGAATTCTTTAATTAAACAAAAATATAAAAATCATGCGACTAAAATTATCCTCATTTATTTTCGCGTTCTCCTTAGTGGGAACGCTGGCTCTTGGCCAGGTGCACCTCGGTGCCACCACCGCCTACAACGCTACCTTTGTGCTTGATAAGGGGCTGAGTGATGACCCTCGGTATAATTCTACATATACCTATCAGCTGGCCCCCATTGGTTTCAGTTTTGGCGTGGACATTGGCAAGAAATTCGGGCTTAGTTTGGAGTCAATACTTTCCAATCAGGGCCAGATATATCAAATGATTGATGTGGCCAAGAAGGTAGCGGGTGAAAGAAAAATTGATCTTCAATACATCAACATCCCAATGTTGATGAAATTTATGGGCGGAGGCGATGCCGGTGTGCGTGGCAATTTTAATTTTGGTCCGCAGTTGTCAATACTCACCAAGGCGGTAGAAAGTGTGCAGGCAAATGCCGGTAATTTTGAAATTCCACAGGGCGTGGACTTTGCTGATATAAAAAAGGATTTTTCGAATGCAACGCTTAACGCGGATGGAAAAACTTACAACATACCGGCCACTGTAGGCAAAGATCTGCTGACCAAGGAAGCAAATAATTTTAAGAATGCCGAGTTTCAACTGGCTGCCGCTTTTGGTTTGGATATTGACTTGTCAAGGCACTTGTTCCTTTCAATGCAGGTAAGGGCAAATTACAGTTTGGTTGATTGAGGAACAACGATGTGATCAATTCGATCAAAGCAGGAAACTTTGGAGATGTATTTGGCGGCAGGGCTAATTTATTGGTAGGCGCACAGATAGGGTTGCATTATTATTTGGGAACGCTTAGGTCGTTTAGGTAAATCCTTTTAAAACTAGGCACCTTTTGTGGAATGGATGTACGACAGTTTTGTGTTTGGGAACACCCGTAAGAAGGTTGCTTCCTGCCCGATCGCTTGGCAGGCGGGTAGCCCAAAATATGGATTGCAAAACTGAAGTACACTCTGTGGAATTCCGTTCCCTCCGTGGTTAGAGGTTTTACCACAAAGATCACGAAGGTTTGCACGAAGGTCACAGAGTCATTCCATTTTTTTCTTTGTGCTCATTGTGTTGTTCTCCTTTGTGCCCTCCGTGGTTAGATTTTGCCCGTGACGCTATCAAAATATTTTTCCCGGATTTAAAATCCCATTGGGGTCAAATACTTTTTTTATACCGCGCATCAGGTTCAGGTTAACTTCGCTCATGGCAATGGGCATATACGGTCGCTTGGCAATGCCTATGCCGTGCTCGCCCGAAAGTGTGCCGCCCAGGCTCACCGTAAGTTTGAAAATAGCGCCAATGCCTTCTGGTATTTTTGTTTCCCAATCGGCATCGCTTATGTTTTCTTTCAAAATATTTACGTGAAGGTTTCCATCGCCCAGGTGGCCGAAGCACACGGTATTGAACCCGTACTCCTTGCCAATTTCTTTTATGCCTTTTATCAACTTGGGCAAATTGCTGCGCGGCACCACCACATCATCCGATTTGGTGAGGGTAAACCAATTGACAGCCGGAGAAATATTTTTTCTTATTTTCCAAAGTTCATCTTTCTGTGCGCTGCTTTCGGCAAAGAGCACCTCACCGCTCTGAAATTTTTCCACCACATTCATTACCCGTTCGGCATCACGCATGAGCACCTCTTCATCGTTGCCGTCCAGCTCGCATAGCAGATAGGCGTCCATGCCATCGGTGAGTTTGGTGGTTACGGGGCTGTTGAGCACCTTGTCGCAATACGCGTAGGTTTTGAGCGCGGCTTCACGTTCAAAAAATTCCATCCCAGATGGCGTTATCCCATCAACAAAAATCGCTGCAATGGCACGGCACGCTTCTTCGTTGGTTACGAAGGGGATCAGCAACAACACATTCTTTCGCGGCAGCCCGCGCAACTTAAACACAATCTTGGTGATGATGCCCAGGGTGCCTTCGCTGCCGCACATAAGTTGCGTGAGGTTGTAGCCGGTGGAGTTCTTCAATACATTGGCAGCCGTCCAGATTATTTCTCCTGTGGGCAGCACCACTTCCATGTTCAGCACATAGTCGCGGGTAACGCCATACTTCACTGCCTTGGGCCCGCCCGAATTATTGGCCAAGTTGCCGCCCAAAAAACAAGAACCACTGCTGGCAGGATCGGGCGGATAGAACAAGCCTTTTTCCTTTACGGTATTCTGAAACACTTCCGTGATCACCCCTGGCTCTACCGTGGCCTGAAGGTTCAACTCATCGATATTTAAAATTTTGTTGAAGCGCTCCATCGAGATCACTACACCTTTTTTCACAGGCAACGAGCCACCGCTCAGGCCGGTGCCGGCCCCGCGTGGCGTGGTGGGTATTTTGTGGTGATTGCAGATTTTTAATATTTCGCTTATCTCCTGAGGAGTTCTTGGTTTGATCACCAAGTCGGGCAGAAATTGATAGTCTTCGGTTTTGTCGTGGCCATATTCATGCCGTTGCTCTTCGTCAACAATCACGTGGTCGCTTCCGGCAATGGCACGAAATTGGCCAATGATCTCCTCACTTACCACGCTGTTATGTGGAGCCTCGCTTACTTTAACGTGTGCCATTAATCTATTACCTTTGAATGGATACTATGAATTATAAAACAAGTGACAAAATTAATGAAATAACCTTTCGAAGGTTGTGGCTATTTATCTTCATTTTGATTTTGTTCAGCGCGTGTGGCTCCGCCCGAAAAGCCCGAGAGCTTAAAGTAGATCAGGTTATCAAGTCAGCGCGAACGTTTACGGGAACTCCCTACAAATGGGGCGGCACCACACGGGCGGGCTTGGATTGCTCTGGCCTTACGGGCAATGCGTATCAGGCCATTGATCTTACACTTCCCCGAACAGCCGAGAACCAGGCATTGGTTGGCGAAAAAGTAAAAAGAAAAGAAGTGGCACCGGGCGATCTGGTATTTTTTGCCACGGGTAAAAAGAGGAGGGAGATCACGCATGTAGGAATTGTAACCGAAGTGAGAGCCAAAGACTATGTAAAATTCATCCATGCCTCCACTACGCTCGGGGTTGTTGAAACAGATTTGTATTCTGAATATTACCGTAAGCGCTTTCGCAGGGCCAGAAGGATTATTGATTGAGAATTGGATGAAGGTGGGGGCATGGCCCAAGCGAAACGCAAGGCCACCAGGCTATCCGCTTCAAGCCACGCGAGGCGCGTGGGCTTTCCACTACTATCCTTTGCCCGCTTGCGCCAGTATAGATGTTTAAATAGAGTTCTTGTATTGCAATCAGAGTTCCAGATAAATTTTAATAAACAATGCTGAACGAAAACAGCCAAGGTTTTATACCCATTCACGGAGGTTATCGCAACCTGATAAGCTATCAGAAATCAGAAATCATTTATGATGGCACCATTTATTTTACAAATCGTTTCTTTAACAAATATGACCGTACCATTGACCAAATGGTGCAAGCGGCACGCTCGGGGAAACAGAATATAGTAGAGGCAAGTATGGCATCGGCAACATCTAAAGAAACAGAAATAAAGTTGACCAATGTAGCCCGTTCCAGCTTAGAAGAATTGCTGATTGACTACCAGGATTTTCTGAGGACCAACAAACTGCCAATGTGGGAAAAGGATCACCGGCTGGTAATACGTTTCCGCGAACTCAATAGAACACCCAATGCCACCTACCAAACCTACAAGAAAGCCATCGAAAATCATGAGCCGGAAATATGCGCCAATGCCATGATATGTCTGATAAGGATTGTAACTTATCTTTTAAATCAACAAATCAAAGCATTGGAGAAAGCCTTTGTGAATGAAGGCGGCCTCAGGGAAAGAATGACAAAAGCGAGGATTGACAAAAGAAAACAGCAATGAGCAACTGTGCGATATGGCTTAAGGGGACACCTGCGACACCAGCGACTGCCTGCCAGTCGCTGGTGTCGCAGGTGTCCTACAGATGCTATATTTGATTTGCAAGTTTTACAATTCATAAACTAAGGCACCCCTAAACCTTTATAACTCCATCCCATGACTTCACGCAGAAAATTTCTTCAACTTGGCTCGCTGGCTTCGCTTGCCCCGCTCACTAAATTATTTGGACGCACCCCGGTGGTCGCTACAAAACCCATCGTAGTCTCCACCTGGAATTTTGGAATTGGTGCCAATGACGAAGCCTGGAAAATACTCTCTACGGGAGGCCGCGCACTCGATGCCGTGGAGGCAGGTGCCCGTGTGCCCGAAGGCGACCCGAAAGAAACATCGGTGGGATTGGGCGGCTTGCCCGATCGCGATGGCCGCGTAACACTCGACTCGTGCATCATGGACGAGTTTGCCAATTGCGGTGCCGTTGCCTGCTTGGAGCATATTGTGCACCCTGTGTCGGTGGCGCGCAAGGTGATGGAAAAAACCCCTCACGTTTTTTTGGTGGGCGATGGTGCGTTGCAGTTCGCTTTATCGCAAGGATTTAAAAAAGAAAAACTCCTTACCAAAGAATCGGAGAAAGCCTGGAAGGAGTGGCTGAAGACTTCGCAGTATAAGCCTGTGGCCAACGTTGAAAATCATGATACCATTGGCATACTTGCAATGGATGCAAAGCAAAATATTTCTGGCGCTTGCACCACCAGCGGCATGGCCTATAAGATGCGCGGCCGCGTGGGCGATTCTCCCATAATTGGTGCGGCCCTTTTTGTTGACAATGAAATTGGGGCCGCTACTTCAACGGGTGTTGGCGAAGAAGTGATCCGCATTGTAGGCTCACATTTAGTAGTTGAGCTAATGCGACAGGGAAATACACCTCAACAAGCTTGTGAGATGGCCGTGCAACGCATCATAAAAAATCAACCTGCGAAATCGAAAGAAATTCAAGTTGGATTTTTGGCACTGAATAAAAACGGGGAGGTTGGTGCCTACGCCCTGCAAAAAGGATTTACGTACGCGGTCTATTCACCGGAAGTCGGAAATAAATTGTTTCAAGCCAAAAGTTTTTATTGAACCATCCTTCACCACTGAAACATGACCATCGAAATCGTAGTGTATAACATTGAGTCGGCACTCAAAGCGCAAGAAGGCGGGGCCGATCGCATCGAACTTTGCGACAACCCATCGGAGGGAGGCACCACGCCTTCGTATGGAACGATTGAAGGAGTGAGGCAAAATGTAAACCTCGATGTGTTTGTGATGATCCGTCCGCGGGGCGGGGATTTTTGTTATTCGAATTATGATTTCCATTGCATGAAGCGCGACATAGACCAATGCCAAAAACTGAGCACCGATGGAGTGGTGTTTGGGATATTGAATGCGGATGGCGCGCTCGATAAAAAACGGTGCAAAGAGTTGATAGACCGGGCGCGGCCCATGAAGGTAACGTGCCACCGTGCCTTCGACATGACGCGCGATCCGTTCGAAGCATTGGAAGATTGCATAGCCGTGGGCTTCGACCGCATACTTACCGCAGGCCACCAGCCCGTAGCTGCAAAAGGCACTGTGTTGATTGCCGAGCTTGTAAAAAAAGCAAATAGCCGCATTGCCATCATGCCCGGCTCGGGCGTGAACGAAGACACCGTTGAAAAAATTGTGAGCGAGACCGGTGTGAAAGAAATTCATTTTTCCGCTACCGCTTTTCGCGATAGTGCGATGCAATTCCGCAACCTGGCCATTGCGGGCATGGGCCCGGACGAAGGTTCGGAATTTAAGTACAGAACGGTTGACCCCGCACGGGTGAGGGCCATGAGGAAATTGGCGGAAGGGGTTGTGGGTAGAGGAAACTGATGTTGGAATTTATAGGTTAATTCGGTTTCGTTATCAATCTCAAGAAATTTCTCCATGGCACCATGGCGCGAAGTTTCTCTAAGAAATAAAATGAAATATGATTTATGCATAACATCAGTATTAAAGCTCATGGCACATTTTCATTAATGCCTCTTTTGTGCCGGGAAGGTAAAGGGTTACTATACGCCAGATAATGTCAAAATCAACGCGCCCATATTCGTGGGCGATGATATGGCGTGTACGTATAATTCTCAACCATTCAATATCGGCATGTTGCTTCCTAAAGTCTTCGGGGAGTTTATTTGCAGCCTCTCCAATAACGATTAGGTGCATCAGTACAGCATCTTTTGTTTTTCCATCCTCCTTAAATTGCTCCGCAGAGAAATTGGCCGTGTATTCAAGGATTAAGTCAATGGATTCGATAATCTGCTCTAATAAAACCGAGGGATTTTTTTTTGACATGGTCAAACGGCAATGAGGTCGGGTTCGATATAAGGTTTTAATTTCGGACGAAGGGATTTTTTTGTGATCAAGTCAACAGGCCTTCCAAGAATGGTTTCAAGATCAATGAGCAAATCAACAAATTCTATTCCTACAGGCTCATTAAACTCAACCATTATATCCACATCACTTTCAGGGGTTTGTTCATTCCGAGCATACGACCCAAACAATTCAATGTTGGACAATGGGTATTTCTTTTGCAGTTCAGGTTTATGCCTTCGTAAGGTAGTCAGGACTTCTTCTCGCGTCATCATTATTTAAAGCTACAAAAGTATCCGCAAACTCATCAGTCTATAACCCTAAACATTGTTCGGATCCGGGTGCATCCAGTGGCTCCTGTATTTGCGCTGCAACAAATTGGTTGCTTCCACATCGCCAACTACCTGCCGGGTTTCAGGGTTATACCTAAGCGTGCGGCCGGTTTTCATCGCAATGTTTGCCAATATGCAGCTGGCCGTGGAGATGTGGCCTTCTTCTATGTCGGCTACGGGGCGGCCACCATGTTCAATAGCGTTTAATAAATTGAGCATGTGCAAGCGGGTGGCAGGGGCTGCATGGATTTCAATATCCCTCTCGGTAACATCTTCCGGATATTTTTCTTTTTCGTACGTTACGTCTTTGTGGATTTTCTTTCCCTCTCCAGTTGGCACGAAGTCATATTTCATCGGGCTGCACGAGAGCGTGCCTTTCTCTCCGTAAATTTTATAGGCCCACGGATATTCCGGGTCAACCGATGCGCCCCAGGTGCGGTGTTGCCACACGCAGGTGAGGTTGTCAAATTCAAACGTAGCTGTTTGTGTGTCGGCAATGTTTGACTTGGCCTCGCTCTGCAAATAAATCCCGCCCGTGGATGAAATACTTTTAGGCCATCCTAAGTTTAAGGACCAGCGCACCGCATCGAGCATGTGCACACACATATCGCCCATAATGCCATTGCCATATTCCATAAACGCGCGCCACCAACCCCGGTGAGGCAGGCCGTCATACGGGCGCAGCGGTGCGGGCCCTGTCCACATTTCATAATCCAAAAAATCAGGAACCGGTTGAAGCGGTGGATTGGTCCTATTGCGCATGTGATAGTAGCAGCACATCTCTACGTGTGATATTTTTCCCAGCAACCCTGCTTCAATGATATTCTTTTTTGCTTCTGCCAAATGGGGAGTGCTCCTCCGCTGCAAGCCAACTTGTACAGTGCGTTTATATTTTCTGGCAGCAGCCAATATCGCCTCACCTTCCATTACATCTGCGCTGATCGGTTTTTGAAGATATAGATTTGCTCCTGACTTCATGGCCTCGATAGCGTGCAAGGCATGCCAATGATCGGGTGAGCCCACAAGCACAATATCCAACTTATTTTCGGAAAGCATTTTTCGGTAATCGCTGTACAGCGTTGGCACTTTGCCCGATTTCTGCCTTTTGCCAACGAGCGCACCGGCTTCGTTCAATAAATTTTTGTCCACATCGCAAAGTGCGATCACGTCCATCTGAGAAACTTGTATCAGGCGGAACAAGTCGCTCTTGCCATACCAGCCCGTGCCGATCAACCCAACTCTCCAAGCCTTTTGTGGATAAAGAAGGTCCATAGCGTGAGACCCAATAGCGCTGAGTGCCAGGGTGGCCGTTGCCCCTTTTATAAAATGCCTGCGGTTGATGTTGAAGGTGTTCATAAATTAAGTGTAATTTATTTAAAGATAGTACGAATATAGATTGCTCAAAGCAGTATCGTGTTCCGATCAAATAAATTTTATGGGTTTATCAACTTTCAACTTGTACTTTGAAGAATATTATTCAATGTACTCCTAACTCCTAAATTCTGACTTCTGACTTCTAAATTCTGCTTCTCCTATCTACTAACTACTATCTCCTAACTCCTTCTTATGCAAGACCCCTACCGCATCACCGAAAAAACAATCAAAGAGCCGCCCGTTTCTTTTCGGGAAAAATTGAAATTTCTGGGGCCCGGATTTATTCTCTCGGCCTCCATTGTAGGCTCTGGCGAGTTGATTGCCACCACGGTGCTGGGCGCGAAGGCCGGCTTCACGGCCTTGTGGATTATCGTGATCAGTTGCCTGGTAAAAGTGACCGTGCAGCTGGAGTTTGGAAAACACACGGTGCTCACGGGCGAAACTGCCATGGGTGCTTTCAACCAACTGCCGGGCCTGCGCATGGGCAAAGCGAAATGGCCGGTGTGGATGGTGTTTGCGCTCACCATTCCTAAAGTAATTCAGATAGGCGGGATATTGGGAGGCACGGCCATCGTACTGAACATGCTCACGGGCTTTTCTATTCCGGTGCTGTCCGTTGTCACGGCTGTTTTAACCGGGGCGTTGATTTACAACGGCAAGTACAACAGCATCGAAAAACTTTCATTGATCATGATGGCCTTGTTCACCATCCTTACACTCACTTCGTTGTTTTCACTGCGGCTCACCGAGTTTCGTTTTTCTTTTGACGATGTGCTCACCGGTTTTGGATTTAACCTCTCGCCTCAATTGATTGTATTTGCCATTGGTGCTTTTGGCATCACGGGCGTTGCCAGCGATGAGATATTGGCCTACACCTATTGGTGCATTGAGAAAGGTTATGCTTCGTATGTGGGCCCGCCTCAGAACACAGAGCCGTGGAAGCGCAGGGCAGAGGGTTGGATAAAAGTTATGTACCTCGATGCTGCGGTTGCCATGGTTGTTTACACCACGGTGACGGTCGCATTTTTTCTGTTGGGCGCGGCCATACTTCATGGGCGCGATGAAATACCAATGGGCAACGAAGTAATAGAAACGCTTGCTCTCATCTATACGCAATCGCTTGGTTCGGGCGTAAAAACAGTTTATTTGGTGGGGGCTTTTTTTGTTTTGTTCTCCAGTTTGTACGCCACGCTCGCTGCCTGGACCCGACTTCTGTCGGACATGTTTGGCCAATTTGGTTGGATTGATTTCTGGAACCTCGATCAGCGCAAGCGTGTAGTCTCCCGGTTGGCGTGGATACTGCCGATGATATGGGCAGCGGCTTATCTTTTCATTGAGTTGCCTGTGTTGATGGTGCTGTCGGGAGGAGTGGTGGGTTCGGTGTTGTTGTTCTTAGTGGTGTTTGCTGCCTGGCATTTTAAATACAAACGCGCTCAGGTAATTTCATCGGGCATAATTTATAACACGGCCTTTTGGGCCAGCGTGATTGCCATTGTTGCCACGGGTGTGTATGGATTGATGAAGGTGTTTGAGTAACCGCACCACAGAAAGAGAGTGCTTGATAGTTTTTAGTTTTTTTTGGCGGCCTGCCCACGTGTTTGCTTAGCGAGGCGCAAATCAAATACGAGGCCACCGGGCTTACCGATAGCTATCGGTACGCTACAATCCACGCGAGGCGCGTGGGATTTTCGCTGCAATCCCTGGCCGTATGCCTCCGGAATTGTCGTTATAGAAGGATTGTGGTCTTTTAAACAAGTATGAGCATTTCATTGCGTAAACACAGTTTCTTTGGTTGGATTTGCGAAAGTTTAAGTAATTTGGTTGCGTAAATAAACGAGTTGGCTGCAAGCGCGGGACAGAGTGGGGTGTGGCACATTGCCTTGCCGCACAAGCCGACACTCAAACCAAAGCAAGTCAAAGAGCCACAAAAGCAATTGCAAAGGAAAATCTTTAACAGCATGACAGAGGGAGAAAAAATACACAGAGTTTTAGAACACGCAATAAAGACAAATCCAGACCAGTTCAGTTGGAACATGGATGAGTTGACACCAGCTTTCGACAATTCATTAAATGAATATGAAGTGCAGTATTTATGCCAGCTACTACTCGACAATGGGGACGTTGCTGACTGCATTACAAAAGACGGGTTTGAAATTGGCATAAATGAAAAATCAAAAGCAGCTTTTTACAGTAAAAAGTATTTAAAGAACAAGCCATCCCAACAGATAACTGTAAAGGTTGACATAGGACAAATACAGAACATCGCGGACTCAACTATTAACGCGCCAGTAAGTCAGTCCCGTGACGATTTATCACGTAATAAAACATACAGCAATGTTACAAGTGCCCCGACACCTGCGGATACTAAGCAAAAACCTAAAACTTGGACAACATCGAACATAATATTTGTGATTTTAACAACAGTTACTGGAGGTATTTTAGTTTTAATATTTTGGGAACAGATAAGAGGAATGTTTTAGAACTATCAAACCGCCACACCAACTTGCAGGCCGCGCATCCGACCCACTTCCAAAAGCCAGCAAGTCCGTGTGCCTCATTACTATTGGACTCGTTCGCGCCAGCAGCCAACACAAGGTTTGCACAATGGCCGGGTGAAGTGTGACTTTTTAGTTTGGTTTTCATATTTAGTTTTTTAT
>JAYVAI010000022.1:0-2185 GCA_043751075.1 Cyclobacteriaceae bacterium
AAAAATTGGATTTAAAATTAAAGCCAAATAATTTCTCCAGCTCGAAAATGAAAAAAACAGCACTGATCACTGGAGGCAGCCGCGGCATAGGTCTGGGCATTGCCACACACCTTGCCAAGAATGGATTTGACATCGCCATCAATGGTGTGCGCGATGAACCGGCCATTGCCGATGTGATAAAATCCTTACGGGATTTGGGCGCGGATGTGATTTACTGCCAGGGCGATGTTTCTTCTTCAACAGACAGGAAAAAAATTATCCAAAAAACAAAAGACCATTTTGGAAGGTTGAATGTGCTGGTAAACAACGCGGGCATTGCCCCCAAAGAGAGGCGCGATGTGCTGGAAACATCAGAAGCGAGTTTTGATGAAGTGCTTTCCATCAACCTACGAGGAAATTATTTTCTCACGCAGCAATTCGCCAACTGGATGATAGAGCAAAAGAAAACCAATAAGAAATTTGAAGGTTGCATCATCAATGTATCGTCTATATCTGCAACGGTTGCTTCGGTAAACCGCGGAGAATATTGTATTTCGAAAGCCGGGCTTAGCATGGCCACCCAACTGTTTGCTGTGCGCCTCGGTGAATTTGACATTCCTGTTTATGAAGTGCGGCCGGGCATCATCAGCACCGACATGACAGCGGGCGTAAAAGCAAAATATGATAAATTGATCAGTGAGGGATTGACAGTTCAAAACCGTTGGGGACTGCCCGATGATGTTGGGAAAGTTGTCGCCTCACTGGCAACAGGCAATTTCCCTTACTCCACAGGCCAGATAATTATGGTGGATGGCGGGCTCACCATTCCACGGTTATAAACCTGAAATGAAATTTGTCTTTATACCTTTACAATCATTGTCCAATATTATTTTCAATTAACTAAATCGTTTATGCATTTAATGGAACAAACCATGCGGTGGTTCGGGCCGAAAGACCCCGTAAGTTTATCAGACATCCGGCAGGCAGGCTGCACGGGCGTGGTCACTGCGCTTCACCACATTCCGGTAGGTGATGTTTGGACACCGGAAGAAATCCACATCCGCAAAAAGCAAGTGGAAGAGGCGGGCCTCACCTGGACGGTGATCGAGAGTTTGCCTGTGCACGAAGACATAAAAAAACAATCAGGTGATTTCAAGCGATGGATTGAGAATTATAAAATCAGTTTAAAAAATGTAGCCGGTTGCGGCTTGAAGGTTGTTACCTACAACTTCATGCCCATACTCGATTGGATGCGCACCGATCCGCGTTACACCATGCCCAACGGAAGCAAAGCACTCCGGTTCGAGAAATCAGCTTTCATCGCTTTCGATCTTTTTATTTTGAAACGGCCCAACGCAGAGAAAGACTATACCGCAGGGGAAATCAACAAAGCAAAAGACCGCTTTGAAAAAATGACACCCGTTGAAAAAGAAACACTTTACAACAATGCCTTGCTCGGCTTGCCCGGCAGCGAAGAGCAATTTACCGAAGAACAAATATTAACGGCACTAAAAACATACGCCCACATTGATGCTAAAAAATTAAAAGAGCACTTGTTTTATTTTCTCCAACAAATTGTTCCGGTTGCCGAAGAGCTTGGGTTAAAGCTCGCCATCCACCCCGATGATCCACCGTATCCGATTTTAGGATTGCCCCGTGTGGTGAGCACCGAACAAGATGCTAGTGAACTTTTAGAAGCTGCCCCTTCCCCAGCCAATGGCCTTTGCTTTTGCACGGGCAGCTATGGTGTGCGGCCTGGCAACGACCTGCCCGGCATGGTGAAGCGCCTGGGGAACAACATCCACTTCTTGCATTTGCGAAACACCAAACGCGATGCCGAAGGAAATTTTTACGAAGCCGACCATCTCGGTGGCGATACCGATATGCCTGCCGTGGTGCGCGAAATTATTTTATTGATGAAGCGTACCGGGCGGTCTATTCCCATGCGCCCCGACCACGGCCATCAAATGCTGGACGACCTCACCAAAAAAACATTGCCCGGATACACCGCCATTGGAAGATTGAAAGGTCTTGCCGAGTTGAGGGGATTGGAGTTGGGCATAGCGCGGTATTTGAGTTGAGAACTGATGACTCGTTCTATGAATGAACAAATGAATTTTGCAGCAGGCAAAGCAGTGGCAGTAAAAATTATTGATGCACAGGAATTGAATCACTTAAAATAATACGGCTTTGATATGGCAAAAAA